>JAILOD010000149.1 GCA_024691015.1 Lachnospiraceae bacterium | reverse complement strand
AATCCTGAAAAAGCCAAGGAATTCGACAAGCAGATGCAAGAGCAGAAGGCACAATATGATGAAGAATTAAGGATAGCCAAGTCTGTAAGAGAATCCTGTTTAAGGCATCATAATCCAGAGCAGGATCCTTGTCCTCGACTTTTTCTGCTTCCTTTTTAACCTCTTCTTTTTTCGAATTCAGTATTTTTGAAATAGATTCCGCAATTTGAACAGGACTTTTGGTATCTTCAACAGCATCCTGCTCTTTTTTCAGTTCTTCTATTTTGGCTTCGGTCTCATCCTTTTTAGTTTGACCGGATTCTATTTTATTCTGAACTGCAATTTGTTCAGAAACCAGTTTGACCTCTTCTTCAAGAAGCTGCTGTAGTGTAGTTTCATCATATTTTGTAGCTTTACGCAATGCATCTTTGTAGAGTTCCTGAACTTGTCGAAAAGTTTTGTGAACTACTGTTGTGTCATTATTTAAATACTTAAGCTCTGACTCGCACTCCGAATATTTGCTGGTAAATCCGGCTTTACTCTTGGAGATGTCATCCAATTGAGCAGTTATTTTATTAAATTCTGCTCTTAATTCATTCTTTTTTTTAGCTGCTTCTTTTTCTGAGGTTAAGTCCTTACTTTTACTCATTTTTGTAGATCTCATATCGATCAATTTTTGATTAATTACATTTCTTTGCTTGTTCAGATCATTGTATTGACCTTCTAGATCCTTTATTTGTTTTAACGCTTCTTTTTTTTGCTTAGCCGTGGTTTTTATTTTATTTTCAATTTTATTCAGGTCTGTTATGCTAGCTCCCAAGAGCAGTTCTATTTTAGACAGATCCTGGTGCAGCTCATCGGACTTTATGCCCGCTTTGATCAGTTTGTCTTTGATTGACTGTCTGTTTTCGGTAGCTTTTGGTTCCTCTTTTTGATTTTTATCCAGGTCTTTTGTAATGGTTTTAAGTTCCTTATTGGCCTCTTTTGAGCGCTTCTTTATATCAGATAAGATCTTTTTCCTTACCTTACTGAATTCGCTGTTAAGAAGCTCCTGTTCATCCTTCGAGAGATACTTTAAGATATTATCCATTTCTTCTTTTGCGGGACTGATCGTCATCTCGTGTATATTCTTTATGAAGGACTCTTTATCCTCTCCGAAAAATGCACGCATAACAACTGCATCATTCTTATATTTGTTTATAAATTCATTTAAACCGTCACTCGCCCTCTTTATTTTTTGAAATTTGACTTCCGTATTGACGTATTCTTTTGCTTTCTTATCGTACTTGCTTAGGGTCTCGTTATATTCCTTTTCTATTTTCTTCTCTGAATATTTGCTTTTATCTTCATCGTCCCCCATTAGTTCTAAAATGTTGTTTTTTATCCTCTCGTCTCTATCCACAAATGTTTTATAAGATACTTTACGTTTATTTATTGCAAAGTCGTAGATAACATCATGATCATTTATGATGCTCTCGTAGTTTACGCTACGAATAGTTTTCTCTTCTATTTCCTGATCAAGATGTTTGATGCGTTCCAGAGTGTCTTTTTCCCGGCTCACAATATGATGTATCTCCCCCCTGTGTTCAGATAGGGCCAGTCCCAAAGTATGGTTGCGCTCATCGAGCAATATTTGTTCTTCTCTAAGCTGAATATCTTTGGCCTTGCAATCTTCAAGGGCTTTGTTATTTACCGCAATCTTACGTTGGTATTCTCCTGCAGACTCTAACATGATCTTTTCTTCATGTTCGTCTTTATCAAATTCATCCTGAAGAGCATCTATTTTCTTGTTCATGGAAGATAAGTTGATCATTCCATTGTTTTTTCTGAATTCAGATAAATTATTTTCGAAAATTTCTTTAGCATTTTCCTGCTTTTGAAATTCATTTTGCAGCATGGCATGGTTAGCCTTCATATTAAAGATGTCCACTCTCAGTTTGGCGTCAGATATCTTTTCAAAGGCCTTGTACATATCCTGAATGGTCTTATTGTTTTGCATTTCGTTATATTGGTCGTCATCATTGTATTGTGCAAGATCGTTGCATAATGACCCGGCGGCCTCAACAAGTTTGTTTAATTTTATAGTGTAGATTGTATTCGGGTTATCGGGATTCTTCCAACCTTCCTGGACAATGTTATCGAATGTATTCTGTTCAAAATCATCATTGAAGAGCTCAAGGCATTCGCTGACTGTATTAAGCTTTTCTATAATATGACCCGCATCAACAGCTTTTGAATTATCGGAGTCGGTTTCCCTGATATTTCGCTTTTGCTGCATGTATTCAAGATAAGCCGGTATTTGACTGCGAAAACCAGAAAAACCATTTATAAGATTTTTGAAATCTTTAATAAAGCCATCATATTTCGGATAAACTGTTTCTGCACTAATGTCGTAGTTGAATTGAAATGCACTTTTTGAATTCCTGCCTTTGTTGCCAAATCTGTAAGTATCCATGCCCCTACCTCCTGAATATTAAAATGAGATAATATAAAAAAAGAAGTACGCAGTGAAAATATATTATTTCGTTTGTGCGTGCTTCATATTTTCCGAACCCCTGATATGAGGACAAAATATCGACTGTATTCCTAAATGCTTTTTATACTGAAAAACCGTTTAATTATAAGGTATTTTCATTATAAACTAACTGATAAAGTGCAGTCAATCAGCATATATTCTATTTGGATAAATCTCAAAAATATTAGAGTTTATACACTAAAATTAAATACTTATTTTATTTACTTTTAACGAGCGAATAAATATAATATATATTTGGGCAAGATTTATTTTGCCCTACTATTTTAATAAAGGGAATATAAATGAACGAAAATAACAATCAGAACAATAAGGGTCCGGAAAGGGATCCGAAAAACAGACAGACTTTGATGATAATGATCGTTGCCGCGGTCATTACGATCTTATTTACAAGCTATATGAGCCGGATGGTCACAAATGCCTCCACACAGGAAATAACCTACACCCAGTTCATGAATCTTGTCAGTGAAAACCAGGTTGAATCGGTAGTGATCGAAGAGGACAGGATAGTTATCACTCCGAAGATCACTGTCTCCAATAATTCCATTGCGGAGCTGATGCAGCAGAGCATCACCTATTACACCGGGATCGTATACGATCCTAATCTGGCAGAAAGGCTGATAAACGCAGGAGTAAACGTAAAGGCCCAGATCCCCGACAGGTCCGGAGCACTTATATCTATAATCTTAAGCTATGTTCTTCCCATCCTTCTGGTTTGGGCGATCTTCTACTTCCTTATGAGAAAAATGGGAGGCGGAGGAGGAATGATGGG
>JAILOD010000148.1 GCA_024691015.1 Lachnospiraceae bacterium | reverse complement strand
GCGGTCCAGTACAACAGAGGACCCTTAGTGCTCCCGCCTGAGCAGGTGGATCAGTCCATTCCGAAAACCCTGCAGCGTGAACATCAGGCGTTCGGGGAAATGCTGGATAGCCTTTCAAAAGAAGATGAGGAACGTTTTAAGCAGACAGAGGTAGAAAAACAGTGGGAAGAACAGGAATTTCAGCGTGAGATAACCAGAGGGCAGTTAAAGGCAAAGAGTATTCTCTCAAAGTTTAACGAGCAGCAGGCGGCAAAGCATGCAGCTGAAGAAGCAACCGAGAAGAAGATGCAATCCGACTACAAGTTCACACACGGGGTTAAGGAAAATGTCGAAAGGTTAAGGTCTGCTCTTTTAGAGGCTGATCCGGGATTGTTAAATGAGATCGATCACAGGGTTGTGCATGAATTAAAGCACCGCCCCGCAAGGACTGCTCTTGTAAAGGAATATGCGGCAAACTTCGGCAATATCCTTACGGATCAGAAGAGAGTCGAGAAACAGCGCAACAAAAAATCGGAGCTCAACAGAAAGCTTAGAAATGTCGAACTTTTAAAGGCTGCAGTGGCAAAGAACGGGGAAGACAGGATCAAGCAGTTATCCTCCGTGATCACAAAGGACCAGGCTCTCTGTTCGATTGAAGAGTTTGAACAGTTTTCAGCCTTCATGACGGGCGATGCCGCACAGGACGGGGGGCTCGCAACACTGTTTTTGGGGAAGAACAAGAAAAAAGGTGCCGATACCTACGAGGGAAGAGATACCCAGCAGGCATTGAACCTTATGGTAACTCAGATCTTAAGTGTTGACGTAAGCAAACTCCGCTTAGATAACGATGACGAGATAGCCGCCCACGCAGGCAGTCTTGAAGAGCTTTCAAAGCGAATGGCTGCTTTTGACCAGCTTGCGGAAAAATATAATTATATGGATTCGATCAGAGATATGAAGGATACCGTTTCGGCACGTCTGAATTCTCTCAGGTATATCGTCAATTATTATGAATTAAAGAAAGAGATAATGACTGACGATTATTACAAGAATCACTATAACCGTGAGCTTTCAATGGACTTTACCGCTAAAGGCCTCACTGTAAGGCAAAGGCTTTTAGCACAAAAGCTTGCTGAAGCAAATATTCTGGGTAAAAAAATGATGGAAGCCAACGGGGTTCGTGCGGACATTATTGCAAAAAGAGGAAAACCCAAGTATCAGAATGAGGCCAAGGCTAACGAGCTGGAGGCTAATTTTGCTGCAAAATACAGTGAAAACGGAAACAAAACCCTTATAAGGAACAGGGCGGCCGAACACGCCATGGATAACACAAAGGTCATCGATGCAATGAAGGAGACGGCGGCCTTTAAAGAAGAAGAGCGTCTTAAGCAGGCCGAGAAAAGTGCAAAAGAGCAGAAAAGGGAGACTATTCAAAAAGCCCAGGTAAAACGTGAAAACATCGTTAAGAATAAGATGATGCAGGATATAGCCATAGAAAATGTCCTGAATACTGAAATGAGAAAAGAGCTCATGAACAATTACCAGGAGAAGGCCTACTCCGAGGAAGAATTAAAGAAACAGCTTGAAGAGTTTAAGGCAATAGATATTAAAGCACTTAAGTTTGACAGCTTCGGTGAAATCCTTAAGAATTTCAAAAATGACGTCAAGGTTTATGACAAGGCTCTTTCGATTCATCTGGCTCTTGTTCGCGGTATTATGCACGGGTTTACTCTGCCTGATAATGAATTAAACGAGCTTAAGATCAAATTTCAGGTATTGTTTGAAATGAGGTGTACTGCCGAATGGATAAATAAAATGGTGCTGAATGACAGTTTTCTTGAGAATAACGAAGAACAGATGATACAGGCTCTGAAAGCCGCCACAAAGGGCAAAGAGTATGCTAAACCCAGGATATCCGCATTGCCGGGGAAAATTGATGAATGCATGGCAAAAAGCAGGACGCAGGTCATGGATGAATATGCAAACCGGGAAAAGGGCATAAAGACCATGTGGAAACTCATAAATCCCAATCCCGATGACAGTGAGATACCTGAAGGCGAACTGGAAAAAAGGAAAGAGGAATTTGTCAAAAACGGGCTTATATATGAGTATTTTGGGAGACAGGATATTGTACACGGCCCCGACTTTGATACATCATCAGCCTATCGTATAGCATACATGAAGAAGCATAATATAAAGGAAGTCGACATTAAGGGAAGGTTTATATTGGATGCGATCTCCGGTTACGAACCTGCCGAAAAAGAGCGTCTTTTAAAGCTGTCCCTTTCCAAAGATCCCATGGAGAGCTTTGAATTCTGGAAAGCTTTGGATGATCAGATGCATTCCATGCTTCTTAAGGATTTCGACACCCGTGATTTCAGTACATTTTTCGACAATTACGAAAGAAAACGTGTGATGTGCGAGCTCTTCGGTAATCTGGACAGTATAATCCAAGGATATAAAAGTGCATTAAATAACGAAAAACTTAAAGGAAAGATCAAGCTGCCGGACAGGTATAAATCTCTTGATGACTGTGTGGATCAGCTTACGAAGCTCAGGGAGCTGTCTCAGGGATATATCGGAGGAAGGATAAAGGCCTATTCACTTTTAAATCCGGATGAGATCACCAATGGCCTTTCACCTGAAGAATTGGGTAACTTTTCAAGAGAAGCAATATTAAGGATGATACAGATAAGAACAGCAGTATCGGAAAATTACGATGGCCATCAGGAAGACGACTTTGAACATGAGATTCCTTATCCGGGAGGCGAAAAGCTTTCAAAAGAGAAGATCAAGAAGCGGTATGAAGATGATCCTGATTTTGAAGGAAGAGAAGTAAATAATTTAGAGAGGATTCAGGTCCAGTCAAACTTTATTTCTCCGGAAAGAGTAGAATTAGAGCAGAGTGAGGAAGAAAAAAAGGCAGGAAAACAAAGGAAGTCAGCAAGTTATGAGTTGAGTCTGGATGATATTTTTAAGGATATTGAAAAAGAATATGATCGAAAAACAGCCGAGGCAAGAAAAAAAGATGAAAGATCAAGACGGAAAAAGGATGAAAACGGGGTTCCGATAAAAGTCATAAAAAATCAGAATCTGAAATTTGCTGATGAGTTTAAAGCCGAATATCAGGCAGAAGGCATTACTTCCACTTCGAAACGGAACAGAAAGAAGATCAAGCACAGAGCATATTTAAATAGCAGATATGAGGGAACCATTGATATGATAAACTCATTGGCCGGTGAGGAGGGGACTTTCCTGGAAAACCTGCTTGCGTTTGAGTTACATCTGGATCACCGGAATGCCGGTTATGACGGAAAGGGAATGGATATTGAAGACGATAATATTGAAAATGAGATAGAACGTCTGGTTAATGAACTGAAGGAATCCGATCTGTATAAGACCAGAAACTTTGAGACGGATAACTGGGATCCATACTTAAAATCCGAATTTCTTGACAGGGCACTGGATAAGCTTGATAAGGAAGTCACAAGACGGGATAATGCCGTAATGCGTGTGAATGAAAATGAATTTCAGCCCCTTAATCAGGAAAATCCCGATGTCAGGGTTATGTATAAGCATAATCACGAGCCCGAAGATCAGTGGGATTATGAATTTGCGGCAGAAAGCGGGGTAAGGATCGAAGACGCAAAAAATGCCGTTGCTGCAAAAGGGTTGTTTAGCTTCCTGGGAGTCGGGGATTTAATGACTGATGTACAGGAAAAGAACTACAAGGATGCAGACGGAAATACCCATTACGGCTTCGGGGTAAAGGTTATATCCGATAAGTATCAGTCATACGAAAACATAATGAATGAGTTTACGGATAAAACCAATGTTAAGGTACAGTATGAGCCGAAGGTTATAAAGGATCTTTCTTCGATAACGCTTATGAATGCATTGCTCGGAAATACTAAATTTGAAATTAACAGGGATGTTAAATTCCACAGTGAGATCAGGAGAAACAGCAAGGGAGAAAACATTGTCGTATTAACCGATCTTAAAGTAGGTCCGATACTGAATTCCTTCGGGAACATAGGCGGGTCGGCACTTGAAAAGAAGCATGGAAGCCTTCCTGCTTTTGATGACCTTAATCTTCCTTTAATCGACATAAATGTTGCGGAAGCGATCATGAAAATGAAACCCGAGGATATAGATACATTTGCCGGTGGGTGTATGGATGATAAACAGAGGAGCTTATTCGCTCAGAGACTTGAACATATCCAGGGTAAGATAAAGGTGGAGGGCGATTATAGCGACAATGCGATAATCAGTGGCCACTATTTCGAGCGTGGATCGAAAAGAAGAATCCTTTGGGATGAAAACGATTACAGGCTCAAGATAAATTCGACTCTTTTAAAAGAGAGGATAAAGGATAATAAACAGTTTTACAGATCGATCATGAAAAACGCTGAGATCGTCGGAACAACCGATGATATGGAGGATAAGTGCTATAATACCATGTACTCCACACTAAGCAATAAAATAAAGCTTTCTTCTTCAACAAAGGTGCAATACAATGCCCTTAAGGACTTTGTAAACGGCTCTCTGCACAAGGTCTATGGCAAGGAAAAAACCATCGGCGGTGAAATGGCGGATGATATATACACCCGTGTAATACAGGAAAACGGCACAAAGAAACTGCTTGAGCGGACCATGAAGGAAAGCCATGCAAATAACAAAAAGCTTAATGAACTGTATTTAAAGAAGAAGGAGGAGCTTAAAGGAAAGCCTCTTCCCGAAGAACTGATCAATAAGGAACAGTACGAGCTAAAGTTTGACAAAGAATTTGAAAAAGCCAAAGCAGCGAAGCTTGAGGAAATGCAAAAGGAATACGATGAGGCTGTTAAGGCAGACAAACAGGTAAGAGGTGCGCTTGCTGTTGAAGACGATCCGCTTTATGATCCGCCTGTTCTTCTTCCGGAGGATGTTGAGGAACTAAAGACTATGGTTAAGGAGCAGCTCGCTGTTCAGGTAAATGACGAGCTTGAAAAATGGATAGGTCTTGAAATCTGTAAGGAGAATCCCGAGCTCATATCCAATATCAGAAACAACAGGCAGATCATGGACTGCTTCTTTAATCAGGTTACCTGGGTTAACCGTACGGGAGACCCTGATATGGACGATCCGATGTACACCCAGAGTAAAATACTCGAGGAGAATAAGGACCTTGAGGGCTTTGCCGAGATGCAGACCTTTGCAAATGAGTTAGAACTCGCTGTTAATCCCGAAAGCATCCGGCAGGATAAGACTTTCTTCGATATGAGTAAGCTTGTTGATGCATTCAAAATGTCCGAGGAAAAGGCTACAGAGAAGGCAAAGAAGGATCAGAATATGCTCTTTACAAAAAAATTCATCGATAATGATATTAAAGCACTTGATAAAAGTTCCAGAATAAAGCAAAATAAGACGAGATAAATAACGGTAAAAGGAGATTTATATGTTTGGTGTTCTTATCGGTGAAGAAAACGAGGATATGTTCCTGGGTATCATTCCTGCGGATATTAAAGAAAGTGTTGATGTTGCCATAGGAGCCGTGGATGAAGAAACCGATACGGCCTGCGGTGTGTTATCTGCTGAGGCACTTGAAAACGGCGAACTTATGATCAACTTTATATATGTTGAGGAGGAATGGAGGAACAAAGGTGCCGCGAAGGCTATGATAAGGCTATTGCAGGAAATAGCTGCCGGAACGGACCGCACCGGTATCACCTGTGGTCATTGGATTCCCAAGGATGACGGAGACCCGTTGAATATGGTCTTAAATGCCTGTGGCTTTTACGATGACGATCATTCAGATGATGATAAATTTGATTTTGAAGCAGAAGCCGAAAGAGAAAAATATATGAAGAAGATCTTTATAGTTCAGAGCTGGAGTACACCGGCCGGGTTTTAACGCAGTATGAGAAAAACCCCGCATCTTTTATGATGCGGGGTCTTTTTATGCCTTATCTTTATCACTGTTATTGTCTTTCATTTCAGTTTCGCCCGTGTCAGCCGGTGCTTCTTCGTTAATCTGGGCTTTTAAAACGGATGCCGTAACCTGTCCTTTATAATCGTTGGTGTCTGCTGACATTCCTTTTGATATAAGTCGTTTGTTTACTCTCTTTTTGATCTCTGCATAGATAACTGCAAATATCGGTACACCGAGGAACATTCCGAGTACACCGAAGAGACCGCCCGCGAGAGTTATGGAGAAGATTACCCAGAAGCTTGAAAGACCGGTGGAGTCTCCGAGGATCTTGGGACCGATCACGTTACCGTCAAGCTGCTGCAATATCAATATTACTATAAGGAAATACAGACACTGCATAGGATTTACCAGAAGTATCAGTATGGCGCTGGGAACCGCTCCAAGGAAAGGTCCGAAGAACGGGATTATGTTTGTTACTCCTACAAGCAGACTTACCAGTGCCGAATAAGGAGTACCGATAATTGAGGTTACTATAAAACAGAGGATACCGATTATAACGGAGTCTATGATCTTGCCGCCGATGAAACCGGAGAATGTCTTATGTATGAATGAAACCTCATCGATGATAGCCTTAGCGCGTGTAGGTGTGTTGTATGCATAGATCATTTTCTTTGCCTGTGCCCCGAAAAGCTCTCTGTTGGACATAACATATATTGAAATGATAAGACCGATCACAAGGTTCCATGCCACCTTTGCGATTGAGAACACGCTGTTGGAAAGGGATTTTAATATGTTGTTCATGTTTGGAAGAAGGGTGTCCGAAAGAAATCCCGTGAGATATTCATCCGAATCTCCGATGTATTTACCCAATATCTTCTCAATATCGGGATTGTCGTTGAATATTGCCTCAACCCATATGGTGAAATTATCCACATAGCTGGGGAATTTGGTTGCAATGTCTCTGATGCTCTGTGCTATTGCAGGAATGATTATCTGAAAGAAGATTCCTATTACGATAAGTGCCGATGCCAGCGTAAGTAAAACGGAAATGTTCCGTATCATCTTCTTGCGTTTGATTTTTTTTGTATCCAGCTTTAACCTTATGAACAGAGCGGGTATGGTCTTTTTTTCATAAAAGTTGAGTATGGGATTCATAAGATATGCCATCACAAAACCGTAGATCACGGGAGAAAGTACCCTTATTAGCGTTGCAAACAACGCTAATACAACGGATTTTCCCTCGGAAAATGCCATGCTGTTAAACACGAGCGCCGCTACGATTACAAGAAACGCTGTGAGTCCCCATAAAAAGTATTTGTTATTCCATTTAAATTTCATAGAATATCCCCCTTTATGATTAAATATAAATAAATTCTGATTAAATTATATGTCAAATAAAATGTTTTGGAAATAAAAATCTTTACTTTTAGGAATAACGTT
>JAILOD010000132.1 GCA_024691015.1 Lachnospiraceae bacterium | reverse complement strand
TTATTTTGCTTTACATAGTTAAAAATATTACATCGTTTGTAAAAAATCGGATAACCGCATAAGTATCGAAACAATTGCTACGGCTCCCTCGGCAGTGATCATGATCAGGGAAATTGTCAAAAGGAAAATAATGATAAACGGGAATACATAAACCAAACGGTTTTCTGATTTTTCATCGGTCCCCTTGAACAATACCGAACACATAAAACTCATTCCGAAAAGCAACGCCAACGGCATTATCGCCGTACCCAATGCAGGATTGAAAAGGCTTGCGATCGCAGCAATAAAGATTATCGGAATTCTGATAACCGATCTGACTGCCAGCAGTGAAAAGATCTCGGAAAATTTTCTTAAGGGATGTCTTGCAATACAAAGAAAAATCTTTAATATGATCACACTCAATATGATCCAGATAAGCGATGCGACCACTCCCGACAGAAATCCGAGTCCTTCGGGCAAGCTGATAGCCGGATAGAGTTCATAGAGAAAACTGTTTGTCTCGGAAGCAATATACCCGGCAAGAAGCGTCAAAGAATCCGATAAATACACATTTGCCGCTTTCGATATATATTCTCCCAGTACAGGTATTTGCGCAATACCCTGTATAAGGGAATTCTCCAGGTACTTGATCATTTCGGCAGACATACTGCGAAGTGACGATGAAACCGTATATCCGAATTGAACGAACCCACGAAGGATCTGCTGGTTCATGCTGTGATAAAGACACAGAACGTAAAACCCCGTTACCAGTGAATGTAATGCCAATGCCAGACTCCAGGCCTTTGCGGAGTGATTTTTTACAAATTGAGGCCCGTTGGTTCCGGGTGCCTTTAAAAGGAGCAACATGGACATAAGGGCCGTTTCCTTTTTTTCAGGTTCAGGCTCTGTTTCTTTCTCCTCTTTTGTTTCAGCCATTACAGAAACAGGTTCTGCTTCTTCCTCCTGCTTTATTTCAGTCATTACCGGTTCAGGCTCTGTTTCTTCCTCCTGTTTTGCTTCAGCCATTACCTGTTCAGGCTCTGTTTCTTCCTTCTGCTTTACTTCAGCCATTACCGGAACAGGTTCTGCTTCTTCCTCCTGTTTTGCTTCAGCCATTACAGAAACAGTCTGAGATTCTGCTTCAGATACAAATGTTTCCTTTGAAATCTCTTTGTTATCATCTTCATTGGTAATCATTGTTTCATCGTTATCCATATGCGTCTCCCTTCCCCTTTAGGAATGCCTAAATGACTCAATAATGTCCTTATAAATATACTGTTTTCCTACGAAACTATTCCAGAGTCAGCTTATCCTCCAGCACATTAAGATCACTCCTGTCATCCAGTTGTGCCTGTACTTCCTCCGCAAGAGGTATTTCATCAGTTATAATGGCATCAATGTCCGCATCCAGGAATTTGTACATACCCTCACGGGTATTTACAGTCCAGACAATAACCTGCTTACCTGCTGAATGCACATCAAAAACCTTGGCATCAGATGCAGATTCTTCCTCCATGATGATCAGATCGCAGTTCAGATTGGCCACGTTTCCGAGACTGGCGAAAAACAGCGTTCCGGTTTCGAATTCAGGATAAGTGCTTTCCGCATAATCAATTATATCATATTTCAACGAGATCAACGCCGTATCATCTACACAATCGTGTTCCCTTATGATACGTACCACATCATCCACCATCTGCTTATCAGCAGTCTCTCCCTTAAGTTCCACATAAAGCTTTTCTCTTCCTTTGATGACATCGAGCATTTCTTCAAGTGTAACCACGCTAAGCAGCTGACCATTTCCTGTCGTATCTTTGATCTTGAGCTCTTTTATCTCTTCCATGGTCATCTCCTGAGGAGCCTTCGCCACCCCCGTAAGACGCTTAAAATCGTTATCGTGATTGATTATGTAATAACCGTCTTTTGTCCGTTGAACATCGATCTCAGAAGCATAACAGCCATGTGCTATTGCCATTTCCAGCCCTTCAAGGGAATTCTCCGAGGACATTGTCCCTCCTGCACGATGTGCCACTATCCTTACAGGCTCATCTCTGGTAAATACCTGATTGTAGTTAAGCCCCAGGCCGACCGATACCAGCCCAAACACTACAAACACCATTATAATAAACACGATCATCCATATATAACGTGATTTGATAGGACGCTCAGGCCAGGGTGCCTGTGCCTTCTTGCTGTATAAAAGATAATACCGGTTAAAGTTCAGCATAAAATACGCCCCACAAAGAAGTGTAACAACCGAAAACAGGTATTTTTCCACCAGAACGGCAAATACGGCTACTATACGGTATGCTATAACCTGTATATCCAGGCTCGAAAAAGAGCCTCCGCTTTCAAGTGTTTTCAGAAAATCTATCCTGTAGTTTTTCGGAAGGCTGTTACCATAGTCGCCCAAAAGCCATTCTGGTATATAATAAAAAATAATATTTGATACCAGAATGATCGCAAGGATTGCAAGAACATTCAGGATGATCCCTGTAATAAATTCCTTTCTATGCTCTTTAACCAGACGTGAAGAATATTTTTTTCCTTCCAGCGGAGTCATACCATCCAGAAGTACCGCATGCAGGATAAATACCGATCTGTAGGCAAGCCAGATAAACAAAAGAATAACGGCAATATAGGCTATTGCATATAAAGGAGTCTTTAAAACAACCTCCATAATGAAGTTCGGAATATAAAACGATCTGGTTAAGCTAAGTGAAAATCCCACACCACATAAGGGAACGGCAATAAAAATAAACAGGATAACCCTGATACCCTGCGGGTTAAGAAACTTCTTTACTGCATTTATTCCGTTTTTGACGCAATTCCAGATAGTTACTCGTTTACCGGTAAGAATATAATCCGTGAGATAGATCTGTGCAAACAGTTCAAGAACCAGATATACCAGCACGAGCAAAAATCCAAGTATGATCACCACCGGAAACCGCCAGCTTAAAATAAACATCTTCAGGTTTGCCGTAGTAACGACATTCCCTCCAACACCTGCCACCCAGTTTATAAGCCATATTAAAAACAATCCCGGGATTGCAAGAATAATTGCAACCAGTATCTGAAAGGTCCACATTTCCGGCAAAGCCTGAAATGACAGTTTTCCAAAAGATACCTTAACCGGTTGTTCCTGTTTAGAGTTTGTATCCATTTTTTCTCTCCTTTAACCTATTTGCGATCTTTTAAAGAAAAAACCGCCATACTCTTATCTGTTGGCCATAAAACATATACAACGGTATGTATATTACAAAAACAGCCACAGCACACAATAATGCCATGGCTGTTTAACTATCACGTACTGCCGGACAAGACCTGATTTAAAAACAGGCATATCTGTTACAATAATGGAGCCAGAATTCTCAAAACACCATCAAATATCGCACTGAAGATATTTCTGTTAGTATCCTTAAATATTACCACTCTGGATTCATTGATCGTATTTTCGATATCTTTTTTTACATCTGCCGCAACACTTGTATCATAGAAAACAGAAAAACATTCATAATGCAGGAACAGACTTCTGTAATCCAGATTTACGGTTCCTATTCCGCATAGATGATCATCTGCTACAAATGCCTTTGCGTGTACAAAACCGGGTGTATACTCATAAATCTTTACTCCCGCCTCAAGAAGCGGCCTGTAATAGCTTCTTGATATCCTGTATACCAGCTTCTTATCGGGAATACCCGGAAGTATAAGCCTTACATCTACTCCCCTTTTAGCTGCCATGATAAATGCATCGTATAGTGTATCACCAAGCATAAGATACGGAGTATAGAAATATACATAGTCTGTTGCAAACGATAAGACTTCCGTAAAGAAAATATTGCTGGTGGGATCTCCTTCCAGCGGATTATCGTAATACGGAAGAATATATCCGTTATACTTTTCGGGCTTTGTATATTTGTATTCGGAGATCCTGTCTTTACTGATGGGATTTTTCGTATCAAAGGCATTCCAGAATTCCATAAACATATATGTGTAATTCTTAACAGCCTCACCGTTTATCCTGAAACCGATATCCTTCCACTTGCCGAAGGGATGGGTTAAATTGATATATTCATCTGCGATGTTTACACCGCCACTGAATGCCACACGACCGTCAATAACCATGATCTTCCTGTGGTCTCTGTTGTTAAGCTGTGTCTTAATCGAGAAAAACGGATTAAACGGAATACATTTGATCCCCTTTTTCTCCAACTGCACCACATCACTATGGGAGTAGCTTGTGATACATCCGAGATCATCATACATAACCCTGACATCCACACCACTTTCTACCCTTTTTGCAAGAATATCTACCATAGTATCCCAGAATGTACCCGTCTTTATGATGAAATACTCTATAAATACAAAGTGCTCGGCTTTTTCAAGCTCCTTGCACATGTCCTCAAACATATCCTCACCTAAGGGATAGTATTTTATATCATCACCGGCATATACCGGAAACCCTGTATTCGCTGTGATGGTATTTAAAGACTGCGCAATCCTCTTATTCTTCCCTGCGATCTCATTTATAATTTCATCGTTTTCGGGCAAGGTACCTTTAAGGCCTTCCGTAACGGGCTTGATCTTTTTTAACAGCTTTCTTCCCGAACCTTTATTACCCACAAAAAGATACAGAAGTGCTCCAAAGATGGGTAAGCTCATAATTATGATCAGCCATAGGATCTTATACGTTCCCTCTTCTCTTTTCGAGATGATATACAGCGAAAACAGTATTGCCAGTATCTGCAGGACTATCATAAGTATTTCCGCAAGATCCCTCAGAAGATAAAAGATCAGTGCAAACCAGCAAATCTGAATGACTATGATAGGAATTACAATTAGAACTCTGCCAAAAAGTTTTTTCATTTTTTCCCCTTTACTTTTTATAATATTATTATATTTTCCTACTATTATATATTATTATCAAGAGGGAGTTCCAGATTGTCACTTTTGTTACCCTGTGCAATCGTCTGAACCGTTCACTTATTAACTCGATTATTTCCCGAATGACATCTGCTTTCCGGTATTGTTTTATATGCATAAAATAATAATATATCTCCGATCATTTATAGACAAAAATCGTCAGTCGGACGGGGAAATAAGCTTCTCTCGTTCCGGCTGCCGCTTTTAATGCATTCTCCGGGCTTAAACCCGGTCCTTTATTCCATTTTGGATATGTGTATATCAGTAATGGCTGTCTGATCTCCTGTAAGCGCTATATAGAGATTTTCAACCTCACCCTTTATACTTGATACGGCATGAATTTTAAAGCTCTTATTCTCGCTATCTATAATGATATCGTTATTATCCCTTCTGATCTTGACCAGATGATCCAGTCCCTGTTTATTAAGCTCTATCCAGTCTTTCCATCCGGCAAAGTCCA
This sequence comes from Lachnospiraceae bacterium, assembly GCA_024691015.1. Lineage (GTDB taxonomy): Bacteria > Bacillota > Clostridia > Lachnospirales > Lachnospiraceae > NK4A144. The sequence continues at coordinate 8,085 of JAILOD010000132.1, read as the reverse complement.
GCATATGATCTGTCTGCACCTCATTATGGGCATATTCCTCATTACCCCGGTTCTCACCGTCCAGCATCAGAAGCATATACTCACGGAAGCCTTCACCATTCACTTTTCCGTCGGATGATGTAAAGATACTTATAAACGGACAATGCCATACCAGTCTGGCTGTAGGAAGGCTCATTGCATGGAAGTTAAGCGTGAGTCCTTTTCCCAGCGGAACAGCCTCTGTTACATCCGTACGCCAGTTATCCACTTGAATATTCTTAAGGTCGCCTTCAGGCTTATCCTTAATATAGCTGATCTCTTCAGCTATGCGTGGTATAGCCTCAACATCTGCTTCAGCATCGTCGTTTTTAACAAATATATTATGAATGCTGCAGTTCTCTCCGCTTAAGGCAATATATAAATATCGGGAAGTATCCGGCATGGCAAGGACAACGGTTACCGACTTCTTTTCGCCCCTGACCTTTACCATGGCTTTATCCTTATATCTCAAAGCCTCAACCTCATAACGCTGACCGTCTATCGTCTCTCCGGCTATTTCAAAATCGGGAGATGCCTCACCCGTGCTGACCTCAGTCTTTCTTACACTGCCATCCGTGACAAGTCCATCCATACGTATTCGGGCATACTCACAATAGAGCACATTTCTGTTTTCCTCCTCACCGGGATGAACCTTCGCGTCAAGTGAATCAAACAGGATGAGTGTAGGCAGGCTCTCCTCTTCTGCACGGCCGTCATCCGGCTGGCTGCAGAAATTAATATGAACGGTTTTATTGAATACGGCAAAGCCTTCGGAGCATTCATTGTAGATGGAATCACATCTCAATATATCCGACTGGATCCTTACGTCACTGTTCTTTTCCTGCATTTTATAATCCGTGTCCTTATCTATCATACGGATCATGATCTTGGCAAAATCAGGATCGAACTGACCACCTATACCCTTTACTATCTCCTCTCTGACTATCTGCTGAGGAATAGCATTACGATAGCTTCTGTTGGAGGTCATTGCATCATAAGCATCCGCTACTGCAATGATCCTTGCAAGCTTTGGAATATCCTCTCCGCCAAGCCCTTCGGGGTATCCTTTCCCGTTATATCGTTCGTGATGATATCTCGCACCAATACTGAGCCAGGGAGATTTACGGATACTGGACAAAATCTGACCACCGGTTACCGGATGCTGCTTTATCTGTTCAAATTCTTCATCCGTGAGCCTGCTCTTTTTGGAAAGAATTCCGATCGGAACACCGATCTTTCCTACATCGTGCAGCAATGCGGCAAAATAAACCTTTTCGCATTCATCCTTGGACATGTCCGCTTCCTTTGCGATCTGCAGTGAATATTCGGCCACACGGCGTGAGTGACCGTTCGTATATGCATCCTTCGCATCGATTGCACTTGCAAGAGCCTCTGCCGTCTGTTCGAACTGTTCACGAGCTTCCTGTCTTTTCTTTTCGAGCGCCTTAACCTTTCTGTGGAAGAAGAAGGAGAGGATCACGCCTGTCAGAAGCATAAGAAGTACAATGGACAGGATTATGAACCATATCTGTTCGTAAATCGCCTTTTCTTTAACAATGTTAACGGATATCTCTTTATTTCCCCTTCCCATGGCGTCACTGATCTGGACAAGGAAGTTATAGCTTCCGCCATGCAGGTTTGTATATTCAACAGGTGCCAGATTGCTTCGGAAAACGGTTGTGCTTTCGGTATCAAAGCCCTCCAGCTTATAGCTTACCTGGGGATCGCTTAAAGCATAATTAAATACATAGCTCGGAACCGTCAGCTTCCTGACACGGGAAGATATCATAAAATTACCCTCTGCGTCAGGGTAAACACGTTCTCCGTCCACTTCAAGGTACGGAACGGTCGCCTTCAGATTATTAATATCATCGAATGACTGCTCTATATTTACTTTGGCTACTCCTGTACTTCCTGCAATGTAAAGGTCTCCATCATCTGTCAGTTCACTGTATGAATTTGCCGTAGCTATACAGGGAAGACCGTTAGCCTTACTGTAGTGCACGGGATTTAAGTTATCATCATTTATAAGGTCCTCCGCCGGCGCAACATATATACCGTCACTGCTAAGTACCCATATATCTCCCTGACTGTTCTCATACAGATCGAAATTGTTGGGATAGGGGAACTTCTTAATCGTTGTGACCGTATAATCAGGTGCCATATAGGCAATGGCACTACTGGTCACGATCCATACAAGATCGCGCTTTTTGTCATTTATCATACGCATTACGATATCAGAGGGCAGCCCGTCTTCAACATTGATGTTTTTTATCCCGGAATCGGAGACAACATACAGACCGCCTCCGTTGCTGCCGACGAGTATCTCGCCATTCAGTCCCGGTTCCACACAAAGGCTCTCATTGTTCTCAAGCCCGTCGTCCTTCGTGTAGGAAGCAATTACTTTATTGTCCTTAATTACATTTGCTCCTCCGGTAAGTGCGACAATTATCGACCCGTCTTCCATCTCACTTACGGACCTTATATTATCCGAAATTAAGCCGTCTTCTTCCGTATATGCCGTAAGAGAACCATGATCATAACAGAGAAGACCCGAGGCACGCCAGGTTGATATCCACATTCTGTCCCGGCTGTCTCTTATAATGGACCTTATACGGCTTTCCGCCAACATTTCTATTAAATCTGTGGCCTCAACCGCCTTTCCGGACGCGGTTAATGCATCCGTGAGCGGAACTGTGCTGACAGGACCGTTATCACCAAGCACAATGAGCCCTGTATCCGTAGCCACATAAAGCATCCCATCGTACATACAGGTGGAATTTACCACCGTTTCAGGCAGGTCATATCCTTCAAAGATATTTGCAAACCGGTTGGGAACAACCTTCATAACACCCTGACGGGTGGAGGTGAACCACAGATTTCCGAGATAATCCGTCATTACATCATCAACATTGTTATCCATTGGCAGATTATCAAGCAGTCTGAACTTCCCGTCTTCCAATACACCTATTCCGTTTCCGGCACAGATCCATATCTTTCCGTCTATGTTCTCCATGGACCTTATATATTTGAGAGGAGAAATATCGATCGTTTCAAGCTCTTTGAAATCATCTCCTGACAGATCAATATGATGGAGCATAAAATCAGGAGCTTCCTGATAAAGCTTACCGTTTCCCTCAGGATCCGGAAGGATTCCGCCGGCACCGCCAAGAGGGCTGTCTTTAATGCTGATAAATTTCAGGAGCTTTCCGTCTTTTATCATCATCAGATCGCCAAGATCGGAAGTTCCGTATAAGATACCGTCAGCTCCCATTCTGAGCGAGCTCATATTGGCCTCAGCTATGGTCTCATCCTCTATCGCACCAAGATTATAATCCTTATCAATCGTGGCTATACCGGAGGTTGTCGCTATATAAATGGTTCCGTTTGCATCCTCGGTTATCGCACGTGTGTGGGCTGATTTCATCCCGTCAAGCTTTCCCCACTTCCGTAGAGATCCCTTCTCCATAACAGCCACACCGTTATCATTTGTACCAATCCACAAACGGTCCCTGCTGTCAGCATAAAGACACTTAACACTGGTAAGGCCGTCTGTTGAGTCAAGACGTTCAAAGGTATTACCGTCATACCTTATAAGTCCGGCATAACTTCCTATCCATATAAAACCGTCTTTTGTTTCGGTAATGGCATTCGCTTCAGATGTGGGAAGCCCGTTACTGTTATCGTAGAGCACGGCTGAAAAGCCTTCCTTCAATCCTGTGGGGTCCACGGAAATGGTGTTGTTCATAGGATTGTACATATTCGAAAGCGGTGTTGAACCTGCGCCGTATGCAACACATCCCGAACCCACAACCATCACGGCCGACACGGCCAGGGTTATGCTCATTTTTGCTAGTTTTCCGATCACTGATCTTATCCTTTTCCTCATGGATTTTTTCCAGACCTCCAATCACCCCCGGGGTGCTTGATCAAATTAAATTCTTCCCCTCACCCTTAAAAATAAATGTATATATATGCAGATTTTACCAAATAATATCGGATTTGTCGTTATTTTTATTCCTCCGGGCCATCATTTATACCCAGAAGACTCTGCCCCTTTGATTTAATGCTTTCCTTGATCAGACCGGTTTTTTCCTTAATATGGCCTGTCAGCATGCTTCCCTTGTCCTGTATTTCCTCAAGAACTTCGGTCATGTTTTCCATCATACCGCTCTTTAAGCTTCTGGGAATGCTGAAAACCTTCGCAGTGGAGCTTGCAAGAGATGCTGTGAATTTAATCAGGTAGTCTGATGTTACCTTTTTTGAAGCCGGCAGCTTCCCGCTTTTTTTCATGTCAATAAGGACCATATAACGGTCATATGCCTCATATACCGCATCCTGCCAGGATATATACAGATCATTCATAGCATGTTCGCCGGCCTGTCTGACCACTTCCTTATTAAAGCCGACTTTCTCAATAAGAGCAGCCATGGCCTCCGGTGTTTCTTCTATTATATATCCGTTTCTGCCGTCGGTTACTCCTTCGGCCGCGCAGGAATCCTTTATAAGAACACTGGCAAGACCGCAAGCTGCGGCTTCACGCACAACGATACCGTTTGTATCATAGGTAGAAGGAAACAGGAATAACCAGGCAAGTGTGTTCCACGCCCTTAAAACCTTACGATCGTGCTCCGGCCCGTTAAATATGAGCTTTCCGGGCTTATCCGAGGTGGAAAAGCTTACAATTTCTCCTTCATCATTTTTTACATCCACATTCAGTTCGTAATCTGCAGCCATTTTTTTAAGCTCTTCTGCATCACTTCCGCCGCCAACAAAGATCATCCTGAAATCCTTACCGTGATCCGAGAGTATGTTCAGGGCACTTAAGATAAGCGGAAGTCCTTTATATTTCATTAAACGTCCGACAAACAGAAATACAGGGACATTATCGGGAATATCATATTTGGAAGCCACTTCTTCCACGAAGCTTTCCTCAACCCTTCCCTTATCAAAATCAACCCCGTTTGATACAACATGATAATCACCCTGATATCCAAGGTCCTGAAGGTTTTTTCCCGCACCGTGGCTTACGGTCCAGACTTCATCACAGGCCGAGATATTGTCCACAAGGAGTTTTGCTCCTTCCGCCTGCAAAAACCTGGCCTTTACCGCTCTGGCAATTTCCACGTCAAATTTGGTGTGATAGGTAAAAATAAGCGGTACGTCATTGTCGTTCTTGAGGATCCTGGCCATAATAGTAGATGCCACAGGACAATGGGTATGAATGATCTCAGGCTTGAAAGCTGCCATTTTACTGATCGCAGCTGCATCATATGGATTCCCGGCCCTGTAGCCGCTTACAAAGTCGTTTATATTATAGCTTTTATAATCCACTACCTGATAGGGATAGCCATCGTATTCGCCTCCGGGATAACCGGGGGTTCCAACAAGAACGTCTTCTCCTTTTTCTGTAAGAATATTCGCATAGTTTAAAACTACGTTTGCAACCCCGTCAATTACCGGCGGAAATGAGTCATTTAACAAACAGACTTTCATGTTTTCTCCTTTCAATTCGTGTCCGGACTTTTATTTTCCGGGAAACCCTATTTCTTTTTCATGTGAATCGATCAATTGCTGAATCTCCTCGTGTGTATATACTTTGATACCATTATCGGTAAATTTCTTTTTATAAGGGTTATCATCATCAAAATCGGATTCTTTTGTTATATCGTTATAATCTTTATCCAGCATGTAATAGGTGTGATAATTTTCACATCCGTCACGGTTTTCCTCAAGCCAGCAGGTATTTACCTGGAAGGATTCAACATCCAGATCGGAAAGATCGATACTTATATATTCATTATTTTTTGACAGATATAGCTCAAAAGGCGCAATATTTGTTTCTTCTCCGTAACCGAACCGGTAATCACCGTTGGCATCGATATATCCTTCTTCATATTCATGAATGCTGGCCCCGCCTGATCCGGTTCCGGTCACTACTCCGTTATCTGCTATATTAATCTCGCTTCTTGACCACATATCATCGCTGAATATGATATTCAACTCCCCGTCCTTCTCTTTGATGACATTAAACAGGGTATAAATTTCGCCTGCTTCGATCTGATATTTCACAAGAAGCTCTTTATTTCCGTCAGATCCGCAATCTATAAGAGTGTTTTCCACTATTTCAGCCTCACAATCTGCGAACATATCCGGATTTGTTTCCTTTATCTTTTTCTTTATTTCATTAATATCATAGGCCTTACCCTCTTCAAGCACACTTGACAGCGTTAGGTAAGATGCGTGTTCCGAGCTACCCTTGAATTTTGTTCCTGCTTTTCCATCTAAGAAGTCCTGATATAAGTCTTCGACGCTTCCGCCCGAACTTTCTTTTTCATCTGCGGCCTCATCTGCTACAGCCGGCTTGTCCTCTTCTTCCACGGTCGTGGTCTCTTCTGTGGTCACGTCTGCGACCTCCTCCGTGGCTGAGGGTGCTTTTCCTTCATCCTCTATTGTAATGTTTTCTTCTTTTGCCCCGGTGCTTTCACCCTTTCCGGACGATGAGCACCCCGCAAACAAAACGGCTGAGGCGAAAAGCACACAAATAATTGCAGCAACACTTTTTTTCTGAATTTTCTTTTTCATAACCTTTTTCCTTTTCTTATTATTGTTCCTTTTATATAAAATTTGTCTTCTGTTTTAAATACAAATTGCAACTGCTTAATTATACCAATACTCTCTTTAAATACAAACATTTTTAAATATGAAATCAGCGATTTTCGAAATAATTATGGGTTTCTCAATATAATTCCTGATTATGGATTACAAAGATCCGCATTCACTGTGGGTTTTATACGGCAAACAAGTCCGTGCCAAGCCACATTCCAACAACTTATTTATGGGATTTTAAGATTTTTGCTTTAGTATTTCGAAGGGGCTTTTTTACTCTGTTATCTTCTTTACAAGAAGATGATATTCAGAGGCGGTTTTGCACCTTTTTATCTTATCCAGCTCCCTTTGGTGCTCCGGAAATTGTTCTCCCAGATAAAACCATAATTCTTTCATTTTAAAGAGTACATCTCTATCACCACTCAGGATTTCACTGTACTCATTCCATAGAGCCCTAACAAAGGCCTCTATCTCTTTTTTTGACGGTTTTTTCGTCACACGGCCATATTCAGCATCCCCTATCTCATCCGCCAGAGAAGGGTCTGCCAATAACCCCCTTCCTATCATTATGCTGTGAACATCAGGAAATTCCTTACAGATGGCTAATGCATCCTCCGGAGTCTTTATATCCCCGTTATAACAGACCTTGCAGCTCAGTTTATCCTTCATGGCCTTAAACGCAGCCAGATTTGGAGTGTTTTTATAGAAATCCGTCCTTACTCTCGGATGAATGATCACCTCGCAGATGGGATAGGCTGCAAAGATCTCCCCCAGCTCTGCGGCTTCTTCCGGATCAAGATAGCCCACTCGCGTTTTAACAGAAACCCTCGGCATATTTGGCTCAGCAAAGACATCCTCAAAGAATTTCTTAAGTCGGTCCTTATCCTTAAGCATACCCGAGCCCTTGTTCTTTGTTACCACGGTTGCGACCGGGCATCCCAGATTTATGTTAACTTCATCATAGCCTGAATCGGCTATTAAATGAGCTGACCATATAAAATTATCGGCATTTGATGTTAAAACCTGCGGAATTAGCATGGGGTCGAAAGGGAGGAATTCATTCAGCTCACGCCGCTTAAAATGCCTCGTCTGGTTGGCAGAGAGAAATGGTGTGTAATACTTATCAACACCCGGAAAAAATTCTCTATGAACCTTTCTAAAGGTACGACCTGTTATCCCTTCCATGGGTGCAAAGCTGATCTGTTCTATGTGAGTGTTATTTAATACATTTTGTGGTTCGGTCATGCTTTTCATCCTTTATATTGTATTTTTCAAATGCATTATACACATTTTTTTCCTTCATTTGAATCACCTGAATGTAAATTTATAAGTTTCATCCTCATCCCCCATATTTAGTGGCTTTCCAAAACTTATGAATCAAAATATTGTAAAAATGAATGAAATCCTTCTTGTTAAACCACATCCGATTGCATTAAATACGTCAGATTTTGTATACAA
>JAILOD010000125.1 GCA_024691015.1 Lachnospiraceae bacterium | reverse complement strand
CACTGATCTTTGCTTCTTTGAAGATCTTATCGCTTACATTTTCCACATCATAGCGGATAAGCTTTCTGACCCTGATGTCACCCTTTATTCCTATATAGTTTCTGATCTCTTCCGAAAGCTCCGCTGCTTTAACTGCGTAGGGTTCTTTCTTTTCCACATATACACGTCTGACCATTTAACCTGATCCTCCTGATTTATGAGTTATTACATTTCCATTGTTTCCTGAAGCTTTAGCTCGTCTTTTTCGTATCTGCCTTTGTTTAGACGCTTTTCAAAATCCGGATGCGGAAGAGGCCTGTCAAATAAGAAGCCCTGTGCCGCAATACAATCTATGTCTTTAAGGAATTCCGCCTGTTCCTCAGTCTCAACCCCCTCGGTTATTACCTTAATATTCATTTCGTTTACCATATGGACTACGTTCGATATGATGATCCTCTCCTGCGGTGTCTTGGAATCCAGAAGAGATTTGTCGATCTTAAGAACATCCACCGGAAGATTTTTAAGAAGACTTAAGGATGAGTAACCTGTTCCGAAATCATCCATTGAGGTTGCCAGACCATAGCTCTTTAAGTATTCAACTGCCCTGACAAGCTTTCCCTTATCGGCCACATCCATGGTCTCCGTAAATTCTATTTCTATATATTTGGGCGGAACGTGATAACGCTTTACGGTTTCCACAATCTGCTGAGCAAAACGGGAATTTGAAAAATGCACTCTGGAGAAGTTTACCGAGATCGGAACCACATCCATCCCTCTGTCAAGCCAGTTTCTCAAAGCTCTGCAGGTACTGTTTAAAACAAAAAAGTCTATGTTGCAGATAAAGCCGTTTCTTTCAAACAGGGGAACAAACTGATCCGGTGGGATCACCTTTCCGTTTTCAAGCCATCGTACAAGCGCTTCCGCTCCTATAAGCGAATAATCGTTAAGATTTATCTTTGGCTGATAATATACCGTAAACTCGTGATTTTCAAGAGCAGAGCGCATCTTTGATTCGATGTCCTTTTCTCTTATTATGAGTTCACGAAGCTTTTGATCGTAGTAAACCGGAATAAGATTTCCGTTGTGACGAGCCAGTGAATACGCCGTGGAAGAGTTCTCCATAACCTCCGACATATCCCTGTCACGAATAGATATCTCATATATTCCGATATAGAATGAAAGAGAGATATCAACCATTTTCCCGTTATCGTTATAAGCTACGCTGAAGGTTTCCAGTGTTTCCAGAAATTCGTCCATGCAATCCTTGCTTACCAGACATACAAAACTGTCTCCACTCTGACGTCCGACTATATGGTCGCTTCCGAGATTTGCCAGTATAGTTGAAAGAACCTTCGCGGCCTGAGCAAGGATAATATCTCCCGCATCATGACCGTATATCTGATTAACTATCTTGAATTTTTCGACATTTAAATACACTGATGCGAAGTTTGTGCCTCTTCCCTCATCCAAAATCCTCTGACCGGCAGTAAGAAAACCTCTGGAATTTAATATACCGCTTGCCAGATCGTGAGTTTTCGAAACCTCTTCTCTTACAATCTTTACAAAACGCGAAAGATTCAGTTTTAGAATAGCTGCAAAAAGCTGAACCCCATAACCGCGGTCAATGGATGCTTCAGGAAATTCGTAATCGAACCAGAACCTTAACCCAATAGGTCCGTCTTCCTTTTCAAGGGTGAAGGTATCTTCATAATCTGCTTCATTTAATATTCTGTTGTCGTATTTTTTGTACATTAAAACAGATTTTTCATGTGCATTGAAATCATCTATTTCAATCTGACTTATCCCCAAAGCTCTGCAGCACTCGTCAACGATATTAGTCATCTCATCGTTGTCTTTTAAGTCAGTCTTCATAAGATTATTGACCAGGGTCACAAAAATATCAGTTCTCATAATAATGATCCTTATCTTAGATATTTTTATAAAACTCTTTTATTTCCAACAGCTTTTCGATAACCGCAAGATAGATTCCGTATTCCACCCCTTCGGCCCATCTTGTGGCTTTGGTCCTTCCTTCAATGATATATTTGCTGAAGCACCCTTTCAGAATACCAAGATCTTTAATGGTTGCCTTATTTATCAGCTCTATTTCTCTTTGATGAGAGGTTATGCGATTTCTTGAATAAATATACGGATAATTTCTGTCGATCAGATGAGTGTTTCCGGCTTTTTTAACAAAATCCATCAATGTTGAATCGAATACAGGAAAAGACAACGTGGATTTTCCGTATTTCCCGTCATAAGCCTTCGAAACATCAGCCGCCTTTTTAGATGTAAAATAAGGCACATAGGGAGCCAGAATATTAATATCGTCCGTATATTCTTTTCTGAACTGCTCCAGTAAAGCGTTTTCAACTTCCATATCGCACCTCTCACAACATTAAAAAATGCTATAATCACAATTAAATGTAATTATAGCATAACTTTAAACTCTTACACAACATAAGAGTTTTTATATTTTTATATTTATTATTTATACTGTTTTTTCCTCAGATCAGCCGCATCTCCTGTATACATAGGCTCTGCCGTCTTTACCGACCTGCTCTATAAGACCTGCCGCATTAAGTACGCTTACGGCTTTCCCGGCCATATCACGGTTCAGTGATGAATTTTCACAGAAATCCTTAGCTGTAAACTCTTCCGGCAGGGTGTCCGGAATAAATTCCAAAAGCTCATATTTCCCGCTTATTTTCCAGTCTCCGAGATATTCCACCGGAATGCGGTCAAGCTTGGATGCACGTTTCTTATTATCACGGCCGTAACCATCAAGCAGCCTGTAATCTGCCGAATTAAAAAACATTACCCAGAAATCCAGATTCGGATCCTGCATAAAATCACGGATAAACACCAGCTCCTTAAATATATCACTGGCCTTCCCATGCTTTCCCGACTTTCTTTTTTCCTTTATCTCTCCGGATTCCGGATCTATCCAGTTAAGCTCGTTATTCACAGTTACCGGATATATAACGGTAACAGGAGCAATATCCAAAAATGTTGAGAGCTTGCTTTTAAGCTTCCCGAAATTTCTTGTCTGAACCTCATAAATGTGATCACCATCATATACATCAGCCACATAATTACCCAGTCCAACCTCATGATACTTTGTATCACAGGTCAGAAAATTCTTTATAAGACGATGTGTTAGCTTCTCGGATAGTGTTCCGATACCCTCGGTATTTCCGCTTCCCGATAATACAAGATTTTTCACCTGTTGAAATTTTTCGGTATCCTCCGGTGTTGCCGGTCTGAAAAACTCATCCATTTGGTGGATATATCTCCTTTCATTGCGATTTTTTAGTGGATAAGTGGATAGCTTTGTGGATAAAATAATGCCTGTTACTGCACTACAACCTTTACACTGACCTTCTTGGGTTTTACGTTTTCTCCGCTATCGGTGTAGTTTACATTAAAGTAAACCGTATATGTACCGTACGTAACCGACGAATCCGCCAAAGAAAGATTACCGGTTAATATATGTGTATCCTCCCCGCCGGTCGTTGTATAGTTAAATTTGTCACCGCTTTTATTTGATATTTTCTCAACACTTGCGATCCTGCTGGAATCTCCTGCGCCATCCGACTTAACCTTTATCGTTCCGGCTGTACCCGTTGTATACACAGCCACTTTTTTAGCCGAAACATAAGTCTTTGCAACACTTTGAACCGGTTTAACCTTTATGGTCTTGTTCACAACCACTCCGTTATCAAGTGTTATCACGAGCGGAAGTGTATAATTCTTACCTCTGTTTAATGCCGCACCGCTGTTGGCACTGATCATTATTGCTCCCGACTCCACATTTACCCTGTATCCGTTATTGTCCGTTTCACCTTTATCAAGTATCTCGGCACCAAACAGACTGCTGTTACTTCCGTCTATAACAACAGACGAAATACTTACCGAGCCAAGATTGGCAAGCTTACTGGGTGTATAAAGAAAATCAGTTCCCGTTCTGTCGGTGAGATTGATCTTTCCTTTTCTGGATAATCCTATGGAATTAGCAAGTTTTGTCTCAACCACCTTTACCGTAAGGTTTACCGTCTTCATTGGTACGATTATCCCGCTGGAATCCGCCGTTGTTCCAACTATCTTTACTTTATAGGTTCCCTTTGCAAGAGAGTCCGAAGCTTCCACCTTTATATTGCCGTCAACATCTGCGGTAAGTGAAAGTGCTCCGTTTGTGATCGCATCGGAGGTTTTTGTATTTCCTCCCATACATACCAGCGTATTGGGTTTAAGTTCCGTTCCCTTTATAGTTGCTTTTATAACAGTGGCACTTTGCTGTGCCGTGATATTTTTATTTATGACTACCGTGGTCTTTGAAAGCATCAGACTCGGCTTACTTACCCTTGATAAAGAAACCTTTAACGTAATGGGCATGTTCCAGGTTGATGAGGTCAAAGTCAGTTTTTTACTGCCTCTCTTTGTCGCATCAGATGCAGTCAGAAGAATTCCCGATCTGTCCGATGTGACAGACGATATTAAGGTCGAATCCGAACAGGCTACAGATACATCGGACGGCAGATAAAACTTTTCGTTTGAGCTATCAGTAAGATTTGTAACACCGGTGTTGAAGCCCTGTATTATAACGACACTGCTTCCCTTTATTTTAGGGATCGTCGTAGACATCGCCACATTGATCGTCTTGGTAAGTATCTTACTGTAACCTTTCACCGTAACATTTATCGTAAGCTTTTTATTAAGCTTTTTATAATTAGCGGCTGTTACATTTTTAACGCCAACATAAATCCGTCCATTCTCGTATTTATTAAGAACAACCACCGGTGAAGCTGTAGTTGCCTTGGATTCTTCGGCCGCATCTGTAACACTTGTAATGGTTCCGCCTGTCGCTATGGAATACAACGCCATCGAAGCCTCGGTATTATCAAACGTATTACCCGTTCGTACCTTGGTTACGGTAAGCGTAAGATCCTTATCTGTATATTCAGCCGTGGTAGTATCGATATTCATATCTGTAAATACCGGGATCTTAAATACAAAAGCATTATCGGCACTCCCCGCATTCTTATAGGACTTATAGATGTTTACAGCCTCTGTGTATGCAGCAGAAACATTCTGCATATACTGATGTGAATATCTTGAATAAGAGGATGTACCCGTCACGTTATACTTCTGTGAATAAAGGGTATCCTGCCCTTTATTGATATAACCTTTTGCAATATAGTTTGCTCCTCCTGAAAGCGACTTATATCTGGTAGTCCATCCCGCGTCCTTTGCATATTTAAGGCCGTTTGCAAGAACCTGAGCACTCGTGCTTCCGCTGGCTCCGATATTGAAATAATTGTATACTCCGGGATAAGTTGAATTTGTTCCCGATATCATTTCGGAGCTGCCCGCACTGCCCTGCTCCTGAATCACTCTTGATGCAAGGTGATAAGGGCTTACCTTTATGTCGCTTCCTATGGTATAAAATGCATTAGCATAGGTTTTTCCTTCATTTGGTATTTCATTGCTCATAAAAGTTGAACCAAGTATAGCCTGCACACCGCTCTCGGTATGATAGGATGAATTATAGGTAAGCTGTTCGAACGCAAAGACCCTGCTTTCGGTAAGATAATTTCTGGGATCCATATAATAGTTTAAGCAGGCCTTTGAAGCGTAATACCAGTTGCTCTGTCCCGTCTTTCCGTTCGCATAATCACTGTGCTCGCTGACGATCGATGAATATACCCAGTTTCTGTTGATATCTGAAAGCTCGCCGTTAACAGCCGTTGAGAAGGAGATACCCGTATCCTGGGGAATGAATACCCAGGCAGGATGTGCCTTCTTGATAGCTGTAAGCTTTTCTCTGTACGTTACGGGGAATTTGGCAACATCCGAATAATCAACGCTCTCCCCGTCAGATGCGTCTGTATTTGCTTTACCGTTTTCAAGAGGAATAATACTCAGATATTCCTTATCCCATTCCACAAATTCCTCGTCAGTAGATATCAGGTTATCCTTCTTAATATATCCCTCATATTCATTTCCTTCTACAAAAGCCGTAACAAGAAAATATATTTCCTCGTTTTCAATTTCAAAATCCTTTATATAAACCGTAGTACCGCTCGGAAGATCCACAACTGCTTTTCCGTCCGAACCGGGTTTGTCCTTAAGGGTATAATAGTCGCAATTATATACAACGGCCATAATGCTCTTGTTTTCAAGAAGTTCTCTCAGCTTATCCTTTGCCTCTTTAATTAGCTTCTCTTTGGAATGTGTCTCATCTTCCGAAACCGTATCACCGGAAACAGTATCTTCGGAAACCGTGTTTTCCGATACTTCGTTTTCCGATGCGCTGTTTTCTGATACTTCGTTTTCGGATGCACTGTTTTCTGATGCACTGTTTTCCGATGCACTGTTTTCTGACACACCATTAACGGAAAGTGTTACATCTTCTGTCAGGGCATCGTTTTCCGAAGCAACTGTGACGACAGGCTCGATCACACTGTTATCAGATATCGGGGTTTCATTTTCGGATATTACAGGCAATGCTGAAACACTTACAGCATCAGGCTGTGCCGCCGTATTTAACGAAGGCTGCACTACAGGCTGAATGATTTCCGTAGCCATTACAGGATTAAACAGACATATAACCATTGAAAAGATGAGAACAACAAGAAGCTTTCTCTTTAAACCACTATTAAACATATATACTCCTTAATAAATAATAACCCCTTCTGTTACTATCACGATACTCTCCCACTTTCATGTCCTATAATAATAACTTTAACCATTTATGTCAACTTTTTATAAAAATTTTATTTTTTAATATCATCCGTTATAACGGCGAATGTTCAACATTGTAATAAATACCGTATTTTATTCAATGTCTTTTATTCGACATTCTTATGTACACTTGTATGCCACAATTTCCATTCCGCTTTTTCACAGGTTTTTTCACTTAGTATCATAAAATCGGCCCGGTGGAGCTTATTCTCTCCTCCGGGCCGATTCAAACGGCACTTCCCCCTCATAAAGCAGGCCCGATACGCCAGCTTCTGCACTAGTCAAGTAAAAGTAGACACATTTTTATAAATTTATACGTGAAAATTTAAGCGTAATACTCCTTGTATTGTTTTGGAGTCAGATAATTTAAAGAGTATGCAGGTCGCTCTTCATTGAAGAACATAATGTATTTAGAAATCTCTTTATCTATACTTTCCTTGCTCGTCAGGTGCATGTCGTTGAATATCTCTGCTTTGATCCACCCGTTAATTGCTTCCATTGCTGCATTGTCAGTAGGTGTCCCTGC
>JAILOD010000107.1 GCA_024691015.1 Lachnospiraceae bacterium | reverse complement strand
GATAATTTCAAGCCCGTTAACGATATATTCGGTCACGATATGGGAGACAGCGTACTCAGGCTTTTTGCCGATATTGTAAAAAGTCATACCCGGGCCAAGGATGTTGTCTGCAGGTTCGGAGGAGATGAATTTGTAGCTTTTTTTGAAGATATTGCAGACGAAAAGATGGTGGCTTCTCTTGCGAGACGTTTGAATGATAGTTTTGTCAGTGGTGCAGACACTCTGCTCGGAAAGGATCACGGAATACCGCTGGGTATATCAATGGGTGTAGCCAGAGTACCCGATGTCGGAAGAAATTATAAGACGTTGTTTAATTGTGCGGATAATGCACTTTATACCGTAAAGAAAAACGGAAAGCACAGTTTTTATATATACAAAAACGATGACAGCGATATAGAGGATATAAAGGTTTCCGGGGATGCCTTGTCAAGGATCGTTAAGGTCGTCGAGGAGCGTGGGGAAGGAACCGGTCCTATGATACTTGGAATAGACAGCTTTTCCGTAGTGTACAAGTTTATCGAAAGATATAACAGAAAATGCGGATTTGGGCTTCTTCGTATTCTTTGCAGCGTAACAGCAAAGGTCGATAACAAAGCGGTATTGAAGACTGCCTCAAATGAATTTGAGAATGTTCTGAAGAATGCTCTTGACAGGAGCGATGTTGTTTTACATCACAGAACTAATCAGTTTTTCATAGTAATACCCTATAAGGAAGAACCGGAATGTGACAAGGTTATTAAGAAGATAAATGATAGCTGGAACTCACTTAAGATCAGTTCAGAGGCAGATATCGATTTCGCTTATGATCATAAATAATGCTTAGATCATTCTGGTTTATCTAAAACGGACGGAGGTAATGAAATGGCTGAACAGCAAGAATTTATCACATCTGTAGTAAACAATTTTATAGGCGGTATATGTATTTTTGAGATAGATTCAGATTCCTTAAGTGTTACTCCCGTTTTCTTAAATGACGGTCTTTACAGGATGATGAACGGTACAAAGGATATTGTAGGTCGAATGTTTAAAGACATCAGACGTACGATGATCCCCGAAGACATCCCGATATTTGATCAGGGTATCAGAAACATTCTTGCGGATGATGGCGCTGCCGTCGTTGAATTCAGAATAGTCGGCTCCGACGGAAGCCTTGTGTGGCTGAGGTTAAACGGAAACCTCTGCACACGTGAAGGCTCAAAGAATACCATTGCGGCGGTTATTTTAGACTGCACAGAAGAAAAGCTCATAGAGGAAGAATTAAAACGACAGTCGGATTATATGCATATGCTTATGGATACCGACATTACCTTTGATTTTAACTGCAGAACCGATGTCTGCGTGTTCAAGATAGCCCAGGCCAACGAGCTTGAACGCGACCGGGTCATCGAAAAATACATTGAGAACATAAATTCCACTGGAATTCACGAGGACTTTGCCGTACTGTACGAAAACATGATAAAGAGCGCAATGGCTCATGCACACAGGGATTCGCTGGAGTTCATGGCTCAAGGTATTGCCGGTCCTTCACAGGAATACCGCTGGTACAGGGCAAATATCATAAGCATCCTCGGTAAGGAGGGATATGTTTCCCACGTTATCGGGCATATCACGGACATTCACGAAGAAAAGATGAAGGAGATAGAGCTTAAGTTAAGGGCAGATCACGACGGCTTGACAGGGCTTCTCAATAAAAAGGCTACGGAAGAGCTCATTAGAAAATGCCTGGATAAAAATAAGGGAAACAATGCGCAGGGAGCTCTTATCATTATCGATACTGATGACTTTAAGCACATTAACGACAATTTCGGACACAGCTCCGGTGATAAGGTTCTCTCATTAATAGGCGGTGTCATTAACGACAACTTTAAGGGCATGGATGTCGCCGGCCGAATAGGCGGGGATGAGTTTATGGTATTCTTAAATTCGATCACTCCGGACGATGCCTGCAAGCTGGCGGGCAAGCTGCAAAATAATGTACAGGCTGCCTGCGTAGGGGAGGCATATGAGGGCCGGGTTTCGCTCTCCATCGGTATCGCCACATCACCCACACACGGAAGCACATTTGAAGAACTATACGAAAAGGCAGACAAGGCTCTGTATAATGCAAAGGAAGCCGGTAAGGCCTGCTGGAAGATTTATTCATAATTAAGGCTGCTAAACCATCTATCGGGATTTGTGATTGAAATCCGGATAGATGGTTTTGTTTTTTGGATTTATCCGTATTTATAAAAAAGCACATTTAGTGAATACTGTCGTATATAACAATATAACCGTTTATGTCTGTAAAATAGGAGGAATTTGATATGGCACAGGGAGATGACGATAGAAGAGTAAGAACAGATGAAGAAAAGAAACAGGACGAGAAAAATGCTTATTTGCTGCTTTCCGGATACGAAAATTGTAAAACCGACATGGAAAAGCTTGAATATATCGTAGATGCTTTTTCAGCAGATGAATTGTCTGAAATGATCATAAAAGCCGGAAATGCTGATGTTGCTAAGTTTTCGCAGGAAGAATCAGAGTATATCAGAGAAGAATTATTTGATTTTTTATTGCCTAAAAAGACCGAAAACGGTATAGAAATAATTGATGAGGAT
>JAILOD010000094.1 GCA_024691015.1 Lachnospiraceae bacterium | reverse complement strand
AATATATTTGAAAGTACTTTATTTTAACAGCTCTTTTGTCGATTATAATATTATAGATACGTTTTTCGGCAGGGGGTGATTGATTATGAAAGAGATCACACTGGAATCAAAACGCGAAAATTTAAAGGCTCTGTTTGATTTCATTATCGGGGAATTAAATGTCGCCGGTTGTGATGATAAAGTTATACGGCAATGTAAGCTGTGTGTTGAGGAGATTTTTCTTAATATTTCAAACTATGCATATTATCCGCATACAGGAGATACCACAGTCAGTCTGGATATTCCGGAACAGAAGGATAAGTCAAGGGTGAAGATAGTCTTTTCCGATAAGGGCCGAGCATTTAATCCTCTTGAAGAAAAAGAGCCGGATGTTGAAGCGGATCTTGACAGTCGTCCTATAGGTGGCCTGGGAATATTCCTGGTATTGTCCACTATGGATGATGTCAGTTATAAATATATTGACGGACAGAATGTATTAACGATGGAGAAAAATTTTTTTCCGTCAGCAGGGGGGTTAATATAATGGAGATCACACGTAAGGAAGATAATGGAAGTATTATTCTCAATATTAAGGGGGAGATCGACGGCACAAATGTTGATGAATTTGAGAAAAGCTTAAAGGAAAGCGTATCTCAAAGTCAGAATGTTGTTTTGGATCTTACCGGTCTTGTCTATATTTCGAGTACGGTGCTAAGGGTTTTTCTTATGTATCAGAAACAGATGAAGGCTAAAGGTGGAGTTATGGTCATAAAAAATGTCGGGAATGATGTTATGGACATTTTTAATGTGACAGGTTTTGTTAAGCTTCTCAATATTGAAAAATAAGAATTTCCGGATCAGAGTATAATGAAAAAATTTAATGAAAGTATAGTATTTAAAAGTATATTCGGCATTGTTTTAATGCTGGCAGTATTTTCTTTGATAGTCAGTTCGCTGGGATATAAAGGTTTTACCGAGGCGCTTCTGGAACAGTATGCGGATGGAGCGTTTCGAACGGCAGATGCTTCCACTACGCTTATTGATACGGATGAAATGACATCGTTTATTTTAAGCGGCGGGAAAAGTGAGCGTTATAAGAATACATATGCACGCCTTTCGCGTATGTGCAACGCTACGGGAATGACCTTTATTTATGTTATACAGCCGGATACTACCGACTATGAGCACATCACATTTATCTTTTCCACCATAAACGAAAACAGTGGATATGATCAATATCCGTTTGGATATGTCAGAGAAACCACAAATGAAGATTATAAAAACAAATATCGCCGTTTGTATGAGGGAGATTCTGAAAGAGAACTTGTCATCAGAGATAAGGGCTATATAGAAACCGATCCTCATATAACGGCTATGATGCCGCTTAAAAACAGTGCAGGTGAACCGGTAGGGATTCTTTGCGTCCAGAGACAGATGGACAGTCTGTTGAAATCCCGAAACGCATATCTTAAAGAGGTGCTTATCGTAATGCTGATCATTGCTCTTCTGGTAATTTTCGGTCAGAGCAGTTATCTGCATAAGGTATGCCTGATGCCCATCAAAAAAATAACTGATGAAGCGAAGAGGTATGCTACGGAAAATGTGCCTTCGGAAAAAAAGCTGACAGAGATCATTTCAAATAAGGATGAGATCGGGCAGCTGGCTCATTCGATCGACCAAATGGAAGAGACCATACAGGAGTATGTTATAAATCTTACAAAGATCACTGCCGAAAAAGAACGTATAAGCACGGAGCTTGAACTTGCAACTCACATTCAGGCAGATATGCTCCCGAGTGTTTTCCCGGCTTTTCCCGGACGTAAGGAACTGGATATTTTTGCATCCATGAATCCGGCCAGAGAAGTTGGCGGTGATTTCTACGACTTTTTCTTTATTGATGACGATCATCTTTATATGGCTGTTGCGGATGTTTCGGGAAAAGGAGTTCCTGCCGCACTGTTTATGATCGCGGCAAAGATCATTCTTGCAAATAATGCCAAGAATGAGTCATCTCCTGCACAGATAATGGAAAGTGCCAATCAGTATATGTGTGAAAACAACAAAGAGGAAATGTTTGTTACGGTATGGATGGGTATTCTGGAGATTTCCACAGGTAAGCTCAAGGCTGCAAATGCCGGACATGAATATCCTGTTATAAGAGAACCGGGAAAGAAGTTTGAACTTTTGAAAGACAAGCACAGCTTTGTTATGGGGGCTGCGGAAACCACAAAGTATCATGATTATGAATTACAGTTAACCCCCGGTTCCAAGATATTCCTGTATACAGATGGTGTACCGGAAGCAACGGATGCTCATAATAATATGTTCGGTACAAAGCGTATGCTTGAAGCATTGAATAAAGAGCCTACTGCCAGTCCAAAACATATAATAGAGAATGTAAATAAAGAAGTCGGAATTTTTGTGAAGGATGAAGAACAGTTTGATGATCTGACCATGTTGTGTCTGGAGTATAAAGGCATTTTGTAAGATAGATACAGTCGGATAAAAAAGGACGGGTCTATGAAGAAGAAAATACTTATAGTAGATGATGAAGCGGTGAGTCTGATGATCACCGAAAACATCCTGAATACGGAATATGAGACTGCCTGTGCCGCTTCCGGAGAAGAGGCTATTGAAATTTATGAAAAATTCAGACCGGATCTTATTCTCTCGGATATAAGAATGCCGCAGATGAACGGCTTTGAATTACAGAAAAATCTGAAGGAAAAGTATTCAGTTAAGGTTCCGTTTATATATATAACTTCCGACAGAGAAGAAGATATTGAAAGTCAGGGGCTCGAAACCGGTGCCGTGGATTTTATCCATAAGCCGTTCCGTGCGGATGTATTGTTGAAACGTATCGGAAATATACTTCGGATGATAGATCAGATATACGGCCTGAAACAGGCTGCAGTTAAAGATCCTCTGACAGGGCTTTTGAATAAGGCTTCTTCTAAGGCTGAGATTGCAGAGCTTTGTAAAAAAAGTCGTGGTGCACTGATGGTTGTGGATCTTGACAGCTTTAAGCCGGTAAATGACCTATATGGGCATTCAATGGGAGATAAGGTGCTTGTTCGTTTTTCAAAGATTCTTCAATCCGTTGTGCGTATAACAGATATTACCGGCCGAATGGGCGGGGATGAATTCATCATCTTCTGTCAGAATATAAATGAACCTTCAGTCATTGAGGAGAAAACAAAATATATAAATGAACAGATAGTTGCGGCCGCACATGAGCTTATGGGGGACGATTGTTCAATACCGATCGGAGCTTCAATAGGCTGTGTTTTTGCACCCGATGAAGGCACGGATTTCGACTCGCTTTTTGATAAGGCGGATGGGTGTCTATACAAGGTGAAACAACGCGGAAAGCATGGATGTGAAATATATGTGGAACCCTGCGGTAATGAGCAGGAAGAACACAACAGTGTAAACAATATACAGAGTATCTTTCAGATAATGGCAGAAAGGAATCCGGAAAGCGGTGCATATAAACTGGCGCCTGAGGAGTTTAAATACATATACAGATTTCTTTCGAGAATAGTTATCAATTATAAAAAAGAAATCTGGGCATTACTATTTTCAATTCATCAGACAGGTACAGGTGCTATTACATTGGAGGATGTGTCGGAGCAGTTTATGGAGAGTACAAGGAAAACACTCAGGCATTCCGATGTCATCACACAGAACAGTAAAAACCAGGTGATGGCGCTCCTTAGCGAGACAACAAGAGGCAATTGCGATACAGTCGTAGAACGTATTATGAGAAACTGGGAAAAGATGGGTGAGGATACGGGTTATACAATAACCTGTGCAATCGATAAGATCACGGTATAGGAATCACAGAAAATAGATTTATTTTAATAAGGGCATAACGGAGGGAACATTATGACGATTGATCAGTTAAAGGAATTTGGGGCAGATACGGCTGAAGGGCTTAACAGATGTATGAACAACGAAGCATTTTATTTGAAAATGGTAGGAATGGGGCTTGCCGATAAACGTTTTGATGAGCTTAAGACGGCTCTTGAATCTAAGGACTATGATGAGGCTTTTGAAATAGTTCATGCCTTAAAGGGTGTTCTGGGAAACCTTGCACTTACACCTCTTTATGACCTGATATGTGATATGACAGAGGATTTAAGGGCACGGACGGATAAGGATTATATGCCGCTTTATAATGAGATAAAAGAGAAGAGAGATAAACTGGTGGCGTTGGGGTGAATCAGATGAGCATTGATAGTAACATTAAGAATAATAAAAAAGAAAAGATCATCATTTTTCTTTTATTACAGGTTATGAATATTTTGTATTCCCTGGATAGTGTTATGATCAAAATGGTATCGGTAAGATGGGAGAAAAACGGATTATTTTCAGTATCAACGCTTCTTTTACTTACGGCTGCCTTTGCCGTATTGGCTTTGTATGCTTTGTTGTGGCAGAATATATTGTCCAGAGTTGATCTTACAGTTGCATATATGTGTAAAGGGATGATCATTTTCTGGGGGATGTTGTGGGCGTTTTTATTTTTTAAGGAGAAGATTACTTTATTTAATATAATTGGAACTGTAATCATTTTTTGCGGAACATATCTGGTGACTACAAATGAATAAAGGATTGGC
>JAILOD010000309.1 GCA_024691015.1 Lachnospiraceae bacterium | reverse complement strand
TTTGCATCGGGCTTTTCATTCTTTGCCTCTGCAAGATAGATCTCCTTTTCCTTCTCAATATATTCCTGGCTGATCTCGCTTGATCTTGTATACTTGGGTGAAAGAGCTGCAACCTGCATTGCAACGTTCTTTCCCATCTCCTTAACAGCGTCATTTATAACATCTGTCTCAACGTCTACAAGAACACCGATCTTTCCGCCTGCATGGATATAAGTTGCAACAAAGCCGTTAGCTTCTTCAACAACCGCAAAACGACGGATGCTTATATTCTCAGAAATGTCAGCAACTGCTGCCTTTCTTGCATCTTCAACTGTAACGGAATTATCCTTAACCCACTTGTCTGCAAGGAAGCCCTCGATATCAGTAGCTGTTGTAGCCATTGCCTGGTCACATACATCATTAACGTAATTCTTGAACTTATCTGTATTTGCTGCGAAGTCTGTCTCAATATTTACCTCTACTACGACAGCCTTCTTAGCATCATCTGTTGCCTTTGTATAAGAAAGACCTTCAACCGCTACACGGCCCTCTTTCTTAACAGCTCCTGCAAGACCCTTCTCACGAAGGAAATCAACTGCTGCATCCATGTCACCGTTTGTCTCTGTAAGAGCCTTTTTGCAGTCCATCATACCTGCGCCGGTAACTTCTCTTAATTCCTTAACCATTGCTGCTGTAATTGCCATTTTTGTTCTCCTTTATATTAAAGACTCGCTTTGACTTATTCTGCTGCTTCTTCTGTAGCTTCCTCAGCTTCTCCCTCTTCTGTTTCGGGAACATCGTTTGCTACGCCCTGATTAGCCTCTATAACTGCATCTGCCATCTTTGAAACGATAAGCTTAACAGCTCTTATTGCATCGTCATTTCCGGGGATAACATAGTCAAGCTCCTCGGGATCGCAGTTTGTATCAGCTATACCTATAAGAGTGATTCCAAGTGCATGAGCCTCCTGTACACAGATCTTTTCCTTCTTGGGATCTACTACGAAGATAGCATCGGGAATTCTCTTCATATCCTTGATACCGCCGAGATTTCTCTCAAGCTTATCCCATTCCTTCTTAAGAAGGGTAACTTCCTTCTTGGGAAGTACATCAAAGGTACCGTCCTTTGACATGGTCTCAATCTCTTTAAGTCTCTTGATCCTTGACTGAATGGTCTTGAAGTTTGTAAGCATTCCGCCAAGCCATCTCTCATTTACATAGTACATTCCGCATCTTGCTGCCTCTGATGCGATGGCATCCTGTGCCTGCTTCTTTGTTCCGACAAAAAGAACCGTACCGCCGTCTGCAACGATATCACCCATTGCATTGTAGGCTTCGTCGATCTTTCCTACAGTCTTCTGAAGATCGATAATATAGATACCGTTTCTCTCAGTGTAGATGTAGGGAGCCATCTTGGGGTTCCATCTTCTTGTCTGGTGTCCGAAATGTACACCTGCCTCGAGTAACTGTTTCATTGAAATAACGCTCATTTTCCTACCTCCTGGTTAGATGCGTTGATGAGGTCTTCGATCAGATGTGTAAACCCTTTCGGGGCACCTTCCATCTTTAG
Source organism: Lachnospiraceae bacterium (assembly GCA_024691015.1). Lineage (GTDB taxonomy): Bacteria > Bacillota > Clostridia > Lachnospirales > Lachnospiraceae > NK4A144. The sequence continues at coordinate 12,162 of JAILOD010000309.1, read as the reverse complement.
AACCTTCATCTGTTTTATAGTTTTGCCGTAAAAGACGGCACGAAGTGCATTTTATCATACACTTCGTGCCTTTTCAATAGTTTTTGTTTAATTTTAAGCGATTTTGTAACAATTCAGTGGCCTGTAAGACCATTGAACAGTAACGCATTTTTATCTGCTCTTTGTAAGCTCTTCTCCCATCATCTCATAGCTGTCGGATTTTTTCATCGTATGATCACCGGGTGCCAGAGCTGTGTCATAGCATCCGGCACATAAGAACCGGTCAAATTCCACAGCACTTTTAACAAGTCCGGCCTCCTCCATACTCTTTGCAACCGCATAGGAGCTTTCGCCGCTTGATACATGAATTATTATCTCACTGTCGTTATCTGTACCTGCTGTATTAACTTTATCGGAATCTTCTGCACTGTTTTCGCTTTCATCGGCAGAGGCTTTGACTGCTTTAGCTTCACTTTCAGCCAATGCATCATTTATCTCCTTCTGCTTCTCTTCATCAACCGAAATGTCATTTGAGCCGGATTCCGAATCCCGGTCAGTATCCTCTCCGGTCACGGTAGATCTCGGAGATGCGATCGCCTCGTCGTTTATAAGAGTTTCCTCATCCTTATCGGCACCAGCCGATATCGAGGCTTTATTCTGTGAAACATTTTTCCCTGCATCGGCTTTTTTATTGTCCGAAACCGCTGAAGATGTATTCCCTGCAGTTGTCTTCTCCCGGTTATCTTTGTCTGCACTTACAGACGCTTTTTTATCCGCCTTGCCTCCGGCCATTTCACTTTCGGTCAGAACTTCGTTTCCGCTGACCATCCCCAGCTCTGCCGCCCGAACTCTGATCTCATCATCTGTGATTGTATCTTTTCCGGTAAACACAAGGATAAAGGCCGTAACAAGCATTCCTATCCCTATGCCTCTCAGATAGTATTTTAATTTCATGATTCTTCATTCCCCTGTTTATACAGCTGTATCATAAGCCTGACTTCACCGACGCCTATCCCGAGTTGTCGAGCAATATTGACATCATCCGTACCCACACGATACATGCTTATAACAAGATCGTTAAGATCATCTTCCATTGAACTTGGAACCTTAACCGAAACAGGAGTTTTAACAGGATTTTGTATCGATTCCGTCATTTGCGGGTGACCTGCATTAGCTTTCTGTATATCCTGTCTTCTTTCCGCTGCGATTCTATTCGCAAAGGCTTCTGTCTGTGTTCCGGCTTTTTCTGCCTCTTTGTTGACTGAAGTTTTGTATTCGATTCCGGTTGAAGCCGCTTCAGACTCCTTTACGGCCTCCATTTCTTCGTTCATTTCCATGGCAAAAGCTGCAGCTGCAGCTCTTCCAAGCCTCGGAACATTCTTTTCACTCTTTCTGACCGGTTTTATCTGAGGTTTCGGAGCGGGCGGAATAGTGCTTGTAATGGGCGGAAGCTCCTTCCTTTCTCTTACAGCCCCTGCAGCTGCCCTGTCTGTTACAGGTGTGCCGGCTCCTTCAGGTGAAATAATCTGTTCAAATGAAAGCGGTGGCTTTTCGAGAGGCTGTGTTTTTTCAGGAGTCTGCACTCTTTCACTAACCTGTGCTCTTTCGCTGACCTGTGCTCTTTCGCTATCCTGTGCTCTTTCGCTGACCTGTGCTTTTTCGGCAGATAATATCTTTGCCGCCTCTGAAGCCTTTCTGGCCTCTTCTTCAGCCTGTTTTCTTGTATCCTCAGCTTTTCTTATCGTATTTTTCAGATCTATACTCTTATTATTTAACATATCATAGAGGAAAACCACTTCTTTATGGTTTTTATCTATGTCACGAATAACGGTCTGAGCATATTCATCTATGGCCATCATCTTTTCATTTGTAGCCTTTTCGATATTTCTTTCCGATTTCACAACGGCATCATCCACAGCCGCATCCGCAGACTCTTCCACTGCAAGGCGTACTTGTCTGTTTATGTCTTCCTTCATGGATGACACAACCTCTCTCGCTGTGGGGTAATCCGGCTTATCGGGATTCCCCTTTTTGTCATCTCCGCTTAATGATTCCGGAATTATGAAACTGATTGCAAAAATAAGTGCTCCGAGGAGCAGGAGCACAATTTCCATAACTGTCATTAAAATAACCTCTTATCAATTATAAAAAGCCTGTTATACAGAAACATTGAACCCGCCTTTATTCTTAATGATTACACGGCCGTCCTTATCTGCAAGCTTCTTTTTTCTGTTGGCACCGCCGTCTCCGGCATACTCACTTCCACCCTGTGAGCTTGCATCAAAGCCTTCCCCATTCTCGGCAGCATTAGCAGTCTGGTTGACTCTTGTTGACTGTTCCTGATTTTCCTTGTCCGTTGTCTGCACAGTTGTACTCTGCACAAGTGCCGCTTTGTTGTCATCTCCGGTCTTATACATTGATATATCCTGAGAAGACATTATGGAACCGTTTAACATTAAAGGACTGATCGCCATATGAACCTCCCTTGTTAAAAAACGAAACCTGCTAAAGGATCAAACCAGAGGCTTCATACAAACCTCTCCACGTTCACGTACAAATTTACAATAATGGTAAGGAGTTTTCAATACCATAAAAGAGCCGGAAATATCAAGTCTTGTACCCGGGAAGGCGTGTTCATGAACCTCTATAAAAGCATCCCCGCCCTGTGACATTTCATCTTCAAGATTACCGAGCTCAATGGTATTTTTCTTGATCTGCTCACTCATGGCAGCAAATGAATCCGAAAGCTTTTTCATACCCAAAGCCTGTTCGGGAGGGATCTTAACCCCCGCCGCGATCTTCTGTTTTATAGCGAGCAGCATGGGCTGCATCTGCTGCATTTTTTTATTGATCTCTATGTTTTCTCTCTGAAGATCACCGGCACGCTCCTTTTTAACGGGATCCACTCCCACTTCAAGAACGGTATCCGTACCCATGTCAGAACCGATAGTCTTTGCTTTTATCCCCACCAGTGCCCTTACGGGGCCTCCGGTAATAAAGCCTCTTTTGCCTTCTACCGATATCGTAGTACCTGCGGTAACCTTACTGTTTATAATGCATTCGGTCTGAACATAATTCCCTGCCGTGACCGTGGCATTTTCTATATATTTAACTATAACATTGGTACCGGCCTTTATAAATCCGTTACCCATACAGTTAACGCCTCTTGCAACCGAAACCTGACCTCCGGCTTCAACCTCGGCAGCCTCAACTACACCGACTATTTCTATATCACCGCTTGCACGAACCTTAAAGCCGGCACAGACATTTCCGTTTATCTTTAAGTTTCCGTCGTAATCTATATTTCCGGTTGATGTATCAACATCTTTTACAACCAGAACATCGCTTACTACAACTCTGCCTTCGTCTAGTCTTACGTGACCGTTACACTGGGCTGTAAGAACGGTTCTTTCTTCATTGATTATAACATTCTTGCCGAAATTTAATGTAACATTTTCAACCGGCCTTGGCTGAATATGCTCTCCGGTCACATCCATTCCGAAGGTACCCATTACTGCCGGATGTAAAATCGCAAGTACATCTCCTTCTTTACATTCACATACTGTGTTAAGATTAAAGAAATCCACAGATCCGTCTTCATTCTGAGCCGGCTTTACCGAAAGATCGGTGTTAAATTTATATTCAATGTAGCCGTTTTCGCCCTCAACAGGTTCTGTACCGTGAGCTACAATAAAATCAGTGCAAAAATGTCTGTCACTTAAAAAAGCTTCGACGGATTCTTTATCAAGCTCTGCCTTAAACCCCTTACCCTCAATGTCCTTTTCTATTTCCTCCAAAGACATTTCTGTGCCTCCGCACGCAGGATAAAGACGGCCGATAAGAGTCATCCTGTCGGGTGACATACGAAGAGCCATCTCTTCATTAACTTTGTAGTATGGATTTGGTTGAAGTTTAACAGGTTCTCCCGAACCCGAATTGACAGCGCTTCTGAGTAAAGCTCCGCTGTAAGGGAGCTGTTTACGCTTAAGATAGCTTTCTGTTTCCTGAAAGGTTACAGCCTTGCCCTGACCCTGGGGACCATGTATTATGATAAAAGTGCCCTTGTCATTGATATCCAGTTCAAAATAACCATTCAAATCCCCCATGCTTACCACCCCCGTAAAAAGCATTTTAATAGATGTAAAGCAGATGGTTTATGTTCTGTCCGTAAATACACCCATATATTTACCTAATTTTTCTTTCATTTTCTGCAATTCTCTGGCATGCAGCTGTGAAACTCTGGGCTCCGATACCTCTAAAACATTACTTATTTCCTTTAGAGTAAGCTCTTCATAATAGTAAAGAACGATGACTTTTCTTTCTTTTTCCGTAAGCAGCTCCAAAGCTTCCGCAAGAGTCTTCTTTAACTCTTCCTTTTCAACTACCTCTTCAGGGCTGGCCTGCTTCTGCGATACCGAATCTTTTATGGGTGCTTCCGTACCCTGATCCATAAACTCATTGAGCGAAACAACGTTGGTAACCGCCATCTGCGACTGCCATTCAGCATATTCGTCATCGGTAATACCGAGAGATGTGGCAACCTCTGCATCCGTTGCAGCTCTTCCGGTTGATGATTCTATATTTTTTACTGCCTCGTCTATCTTTTTCTGACGCTGGCGAATGGTTCTGGGAATCCAGTCCATCTTTCGGATCTGGTCCAGTATCGCTCCACGGATCCTTAAAGATGCATATGTTTCGAATTTTACATCCTTTGTGAAGTCAAACTTATCTATGGCGTCAATCAGACCGAATACACCATATCCTACAAGATCATCGTATTCTACATTGTACCCCAGATACATTCCGAGCCTGCCCGCTACGATCTTGACTAACGGCGCATACTCGATTATTATTTTTTCCCTTATCTCTGCGGATCGGTTAGCTGCATACTGATCCCAGAGCTTCTTTCTTGCGGTTTCGTCCATCCTTTAGACTCACCTTTCGTTTATTTCTCGATCACAGCTCCGTCACTTTTTTCCACCGGTTGTTCTTCTTCCGTTTCCTCCGGTTCTTCCGTTTCCGGTTTTGGTTTGATCACTATCCTGTCAAGAAGGATCTTTATAATGGCCCCCATAAACCAGAAAAAAACTATTGTGAACAATAGTGTGACCAACATATTCATAAGCGGATATTGTCTTATAAAACATGAGATGGCTATAACAGCGGTTCCCAGCAGAGTAACTATTGCCGGAATATATCTTGTTTTAAGATGCTCTTCCGGCGGCGGCAGTTTCTCCTTAACTTCTCCGGATTCTTCTATTTCAACAGTTTCTCCGTTTACAGCCTCGCCCTCTGCCTGCTGTCCATCAATATTCACATTCTCTTCTGCCATGTCTCATTACTCCGGTAAGATCAAATCGATTTAACAGGTTTTCCGACTGCCTTGATCACGAATTCACCTGTTTCGGGGAAAAACTCCACCGTTCTACCGAAGTTAAGTCCTGTATCCTCTGCAAGCAGCTTTATCCCCAATTCCTTTAGCTTCTTTTTTACGGCAGCAACATTTCTGTCTCCAACCTGCATAAGTGCATTATCATTTTGGAACTGGAACATTTTTGCCCCGCCTGCGATCTTTGCAACCATACGGGTTCTCCTTGCTCCGGCTGCTTCCATCTGCCTGACCAGTTCTGCTACACCGGTATCCGCAAACTTTGCAATATTTGAATTATTTCTTATGGCTGTACTATCGGGCAGCATAACATGTGCCAAGCCACCGACTTTGTTCACTGTATCACGAATAGCCACACCAACACAGGACCCCAATCCAAGTGTGGTAATACCGTTGGGTGCAGTGCATAATTTAAGATCAGCCATACCAACCTTAATTAGATCACTCATTTCGCAAACCCCTTTTTTTCTTTATTCCTGAATTACACCAAGCGCTTTAAGTAATTTATCATAGGACGGCAGATCGGGTACAAGAATAAAGAATCCGTTTAACTCTTCGTCATCCGTAAAGCTTGTCTGTATCATAAGCATCTGATCTCCGACCATTCCGAACTCTATAGCCGGAACACTTAGAATTGCCCCTGCCATATCGATACTAAGGTCCGGGATTGACTCTGTGATCGTAAGATTCGTCAGTGCCGAGAGTGAATTCAGATATGCTCCCGTAATAATATTACCGATTTCTTTTAATGCCGATGTTTCCATCTCTGTAAACTCGCCATCCGAAGGTTCAGTTCCCATAAGCTTCGATACGAGAACATGAGCACTCTTCTCTTCCAGGAGAAACATTATGCTTCCGGTGATATCTCCCTGTACAAGAAGATATATACCTGCCATTATCTGTTCCTCACCGCCCATTGCCTCACCTATCTGATCGAAATCAAGCAGTTCAACTCTGGGTACCTTCATATCTACCTTACATTGTAAAAGCTGTGCCAGGGATGTAGCCGCATTTCCCGCACCTATGTTTCCGATCTCACGGAGTACGTCAAAATATACGGCATCTACATTGTTTATATCAAATTCCCCCATATTGTTCCTTTCCTGACGTAAAAATTAAATAACGTCATCGTTAATCATTTCCGCCTTTTTCTTCACCGATGATCACAAAAAGGTCTAACAGAGAGATAAGTCCTTCTTCTACCTTTCCTACACCACTGATGTATGACGGTGCTTCTGATTTATTGTCGTGAGATACCTTTTCGATGTTCTCACTGTCAATATTTACAACATGTCTTACTTCGTCAACCAGAATACCGATAAGAGCACTAGGATCTACCTTAAGGATAATTATCCTGCTCTTATTGGTGATCTCGTCATCCTCAAGACCCATCTTGTTTCTGATACTCATTACGGGAATAACCTCACCGCGGAGATTTATAACACCTTTAAAAAAGCTCTGAACCTTGGGTACTCTTGTGATATTCTGCATCCTTACTATATTGTCGATGTACTTGATATCTATACCGTACTGTTCGTTTCCGACCTTTATGACAATATACTGGATAATATCTTCTTTATGATCTGCCGGAAGACCTGTCCCGGCCTCTATTAACTGTGTGTTTTTCTCTTCAGCCATTTTAAAAGCCCCCCTTTAGATTAATGCATTGGAATCAAGGATAAGTGCAACCTCACCATCTCCGAGGATAGTAGCGCCGCTTATCATTCTGCCTGTGTTTATATATTTACCCAAGGACTTGATAACGATCTCCTGCTGTCCGATAAGTTCATCAACTACAAGACCTGCAAGTGAATCTCCCTTTTTAACAATAACAATGACAAGATTTGCATTGGGATCGTTCTTTGACGGAGCATCAAGTATATCCGAAAGTCTGACAATGGGAATGACTGTTCCACGAAGCTGGATAACTTCTTTATTCTCAACCAGCTTGATATCGGATATCGGAATATCCTCGATAGTCTGGATATTTCCGAGAGCAATTGCATATTTCTCTCCACCCACGATAACCATGAGTGCCTGAATAATGGCAAGTGTAAGAGGAAGACGAATGATAAATGTACTACCTTCTCCCATCTTTGACTTAACTTCAACATCACCGCCAAGCGCTTCGATCTTAGACTTAACAACGTCAAGACCAACACCACGACCGGAAAGATCCGTAACCTGTTTTGCCATCGAGAAGCCGGGATCAAAGAGAACATCAACAACCTCTTTATCGGTCATCTGCATAGCGCGTTCTTCAGATGCATAGCCTCTCTCTATTATCTTGTTACGGACAGCATCGACATCGATACCCTTACCATCATCACCAACCTCGATGATAACGTTGTTTCCGTCCTGATAAGCGTTAACGAATATGGTACCTACATCGGGCTTGCCTTCCTGTGTTCTTACCTCAGGAGTTTCAAGACCATGGTCTGCACTGTTTCGAAGAAGGTGCATCAGAGGATCACCGATCTCATCAACCACGGTTCTGTCAAGCTCTGTCTCTTCACCGGTGATGGTAAGTGTCATCTTTTTACCAAGTGTCTTTTCGAGATCTCTGATCATTCTCGGGAACTTCTGCAGAGCACTCTCAATGGGAACCATTCGAACCTTCATAACCGATTCGTGAAGGTTTGTTGTAACGCTTTCAAGATATTCTATCTGTTCATTGAACTGATTATCACTCGAATTGCTTGATGTCATATTTGAGCTTGCCGATACAAGTGAGTTCTTTGCGATGATAAGCTCACTCACAAGATTCATAAGAACATCCAGCTTTTCTATATCTACTCTGACCGTTCTGTTTGCTACAGGCTTTCCTGCCGGCTTTGCGCCGCCTTTAGCTGCAGGAGCTGCCTTTGCTGCAGGAGCTGCCTTTGCCGCAGGAGCTGCTGCTGCAACAACTGCCTCAGGCTGAACCTCCTCGACTACTGCTTCAGGCTCCGGAGCCGGTTCTGCCTCATTCGCTCCAAGCATTGATTCGGTATATTCTTCACCGACAATATCCACTATCTCGGATACACTCTTTGCAGCAGCCTCTACCTTTTCGAAAGACTCGTCCGTAACAACGAACATACTGAAATTAAAATCAAATTTTTCATCTTCAATATCCTGAGAAGAAGGATCTACAGCTGCGATATCACCGAATTCCTCAATAGCTTTAAATACAAGGAAAGCACGGGCTGCTTTTAACAGGCAGGCCTCATCGATGTATACCGTTGCACCGTAAACATGCTTCCCGGCCACTATTGCATCTTTCATGGTAGAGCTCTGTGATTCGTCAAGCTTAACGGATTTATAAAGAGCCTTTTCGTCTCCACCTGCAGCCTCTTCTGACGCTGCTTCTGCCGGAGCAGCCTGCTCGGCTGCGGGCGCGGCTTTTTCTTCTTCTCCGCCGCCGCCTGTTCCTTCTTTAAGGATCTTATTAAGTTCCACAATTATGGACTCATTGTCCTCTGTACCTTCATCCGAGGTATTCTGTATCGTGTCCACGTATGCTTCCAGCGCATCAAGAGCCTGGAAAAGTACATCAACCAGACCTCCGGAAACCTTCATCTGGCCTCCGCGGATAGCCGAGAACACGTCTTCTGTATCGTGGGTCAGACGCTGCATGCGCTTGTAACCCATTGTTCCCGCCATTCCCTTTAAGGAGTGCGCAGCTCTGAAAATTTCATTAATACTGTCTTCATTTTCAGGATCGTTTTCCAGGACCATCAGCTGATCGCTTAAAGTCTGGAGATGTTCATGAGCTTCATCAAGAAATACACCTAAATACTGACTGACATCCATTTCATCTTACCCCCACATCCTTTGTTATCGCATCGGCAATTTTGTTAAGAGGAAGTATCTCATTTACCAGACCCGTTTGAGCTATAGCTCTCGGCATACCGTATACGGCACTGGATGCTTCATCCTGTGCGATAACATAAATTTTCTTTTTCTGTTCAAGGTTTTTAATTCCTGCCGTTCCGTCAGCTCCCATTCCTGTGAGCACAGTACAGCAGATTTCCGAATAAGGTGAATCCATGAGCGACTCATACATATAGTTTGCAGCCGGCCTTACACCTTCTCTGGTAGGCTCGTCGGAATAATAGATCTTCATACGACCTCCGATCTTCCCGGCCTTCATGTGCCTTCCGCCTGCAGCTATATACACACAGCCCTTTTCGATAACATCGCCGTCTTCCGCTTCTTTAACCTTTATCTTGCTCAGTGAATCGAGACGCTCTGCAAGAGACTTTGTAAATACGGGCGGCATATGCTGAACCACAAGCATCGGAGCATTAAGGTTTGCCGGCAAAAGCGGTATAACCTGCTGCAATGCTTTCGGACCTCCGGTGGAGCTGGCTAAAGCAACCAGTTTCTCTCCTCCCAGGGTGATGGAAGTTTTTCTTACAGCTATGGGACCGGTATGCATGTGTACCCTGATACCGGCTGTAATAGCCAGGATCTCCATAAAACGCTTTTTGAAATCATTATCCGCAAGACCGACATTATCCGGTTTTTTGATGAAGTCGACGGCCCCGAGCTCCAAAGCCTCGATCGTCTCCTTTGACCCGTCAGCTGTGACAGAGGAGAACATCATAACTCTTGCCTTGATATGTCTGTCCTGTAATTTCTTCAAAAGTCCCAGACCGTTAAGCTTGGGCATGTTGACATCAAGAACAACTGCGTCAAATGAAGTTGTCTGGAGAATCTGAAAAGCTTCTTCCCCATCATGTGCAAGTTTTTCAACATGGAATCTCTCATCCGAATTGATTATATCACACACCAATCTTCTCATGAGTGCAGAGTCATCTACAACTAAAATTTTTTTAACCATGTTTCTCTCCTTCAGGCTCTCAGCTATTTTTTCTGATCCTTCTCTCTTCATCAAATATATATTTTATAATGCTCTCTCTGTCGGCATTATCTATATCAACAAACTGTGCTCTGTTGGTATATCTGTTGCCCTGTCCCTCCAATATATCACTCTTTATCACACGACCGACTATGGAGTATCTTTTCAGTTTACCGTTATGAGTAATATTAAATCTGAATAGGATCAACGTTCCGATCTCATATTGCTCATAACTTACAAATCTGGCTCCTCCCCCGCTTATATCAACGATGACTGCCGGTGTCTCAGCCTCCATGCCCTCTCTTACCATTCCGGTACGTTTAAAAGCATCCACCTCATCATCCTGCAGCTCGTGGCATTTCATCGAAAGCATACAGTTTAATCTGTAGTATTCACGTCTCTGATATTTCCTCAGATTCGACATAAGCTCCAATTCCATAATGGGTATGGCATTGGCCCTGTATCTGTCTTTCACATTGCAATTACATTGATATAGACCGTTTGATGTATAAAAGAAAACATCATATTCTCCGCCTACGGGCAATAATTTCAATTTTCCCTGTTCACTTGGTATCACCGCTTTAATAACATCATCTGAAACGATATCATATATTTTTGTTCTTAAATTGTTTCTCCCCTCGAGTGCATCGTCGGTATTTTTCGATTCAGTAACTATCTCCAAAACATTTCCAGGTTTTATGTATTCATTAAGCATATATTCAGCTCCATTTTATTTAGTGTCTGTGCCCCGAAATAAAACTGGCAAAAAATCCTGCCATCCCCCTTCGTACCGTTTTTTCTTCATGCGGTATATTCATAAGTGTATCCGTTATATATTCAAAGGACTGTGCCGCTTTTGAATTCGGCTCCGCAAGCGAAACCGGATTCTGCTGCATAACAGCCTTGACAAGCTTCTCGTCATGCGGGACGCACCCGACATATTCCAGGCTCAGCTTTAAGTATCTTTGAACCACCATGTTCAGCTTCGAGAACAGCTGCTTCCCTTCATCCTCACTGAAAACCTTGTTGGAAACCACTTTTATCTTTGTCATATCCGGATTGAATCTCTGATGATGTTTCAGCGCTTTCAAAAGCGAATAAGAGTCCGTGAGCGATGTCGGCTCCGGTGTGGTTATCAGTAATATCTCTCCGCTGGCTACCAGAAATTCAAGAACCTGTTCCGAAATACCGGCTCCCGTATCTATTATTATAACATCCGCAAGGCTATCCAGTTCAGAAAGATTTGATACGAGATAATTGATATTGTCGGTACCGAGATTTGACAGACCCGTTATACCTGACCCACCCGATATGAATCCAATGTCATTAGGTCCCCTTGTTATTATATCTTTAATATTCATTCCGTGGTAGATAAGATCTGCCAGTGAATGCTTCGGGATCGCTCCGAACATTACTTCTATATTTGCCAGGCCAAAATCCGCGTCGAAGATGATTACCCGTTGTCCGCGCTTCTGAAATTGAACAGCGATATTTATTGCTGTATTTGATTTTCCCACTCCGCCTTTACCGCTTGTAACGGTAATGACCCGGGCGGTTTTTTTCACAACCTGATTTGCCTTTATTATATTTCTTAATTTTTCTGCCTGATCCAAAGGCTTTCTCCTTTAATCCCTGCCGCCCAAAAGAATCCTGACTATCTTTTGTGCGTTAAATTCTTCTATGTCATCCGGAACATTCTGACCGTCCGTCATATATGACAGAGGTGCTCCGGTACGAAGGCGAAGATTGAGCATATTTCCCAATGCACTTGTTTCATCCAGCTTTGTAAACACTATTCTATATTTGAGTTGCTTTGAATAGGTATCTGCAATATTGCAAAGATCCCTGTATTTCGTAGTGATCGAGAGAACCAGATATGTCTCGGCAGGTAATCGTTCGGATGTGGATTCTATAAACTGCCTTTGGGCTTCCATCTGCTCTATATTAT
>JAILOD010000302.1 GCA_024691015.1 Lachnospiraceae bacterium | reverse complement strand
TCCCAGACCGACCTTGCTATCTGCTCATTCATTGACGGAGCCGCCGCAAGCTCTTCAACAGAAGCCGCCGCAACAGCCTCCACGGAGCCGAACTCCATAAGCAGGGCCTTACGCCTCTGCTCACCCACTCCCTTAATATCATCCAGGATGGATTTGATCTGGGCATTCGATCTTAAATTCCTGTGATAGGTGATCGCAAAACGGTGGGTTTCATCCTGAATCCTTGTCACCAGATGAAAGCTCTCGGAATGGCTGTCTATGGGCTGCTCCACGTTATTGTAATAAATTCCCCTTGTCCTGTGATGATCGTCCTTAACCATACCCGCAACGGGGATCGTAAGATGCAGCCTGTCCAAAACCTCAAGCGCGATATTAACCTGACCGCGCCCGCCATCCATAAGGATAAGATCCGGATAACGCGTAAATGCGTCCCCTTTAAGCTCATCTCCTTTGGCATTGGCAAGCCTTGTAAAACGCCTTGTCAGCACCTCTTCCATGCTGGCATAATCATTCGGCCCCTTGACGGTCTTAATCTTGAATTTCCTGTAATCGGACTTTTTCGCCTTACCGTTCTCAAATACCACCATCGACCCAACGGACTCAAATCCGCTGATATTTGAAATATCATAGGACTCTATCCTGTTCGCGCTTCCGATCCCTATAAGATCGGCAATTCCCTGTGCAGCCTGAACCGTACGCTGCTCCTCACGCTCGAGTTTATCTCTGTCCGTATTTAAAACGATCTCGGCATTCTTCTTGGCAAGCCTTGTCAGCTTCTCCTTATCTCCTCTTTTCGGGATGATGATGCTGACCTTCATTCCGCGCTTGTTCGTAAGCCACTCTTCGGTGATCTCTCTGTCCTCGATATCCTCCTCCACGATGATCTGCGGAGGGATCAGCGGTGTACCGGAATAAAACTGCTTCACAAAGCTGCCAATTATCTCGGCATCCGGCACCTCTTCATCTTCCTTGATATAAAAGTGATCACGGCCGATTATCCTGCCGTCACGAACAAAGAAAATGGCCACCACAGCCTGAGTCTTATCACGCGCAAGACCGATAACATCCCTGTCCTCACCGTCGGAATTCGTGATCCTCTGCTTTTGCGCAACGGAATTGACCGAATTTAACAGATCCCTGTATGCCGCAGCCTCTTCAAACTCCATGGCATCCGAAGCCTTGTACATCTTTTCCTCGAGCATTTTTATAATGGGCTTGTAATTGCCTTCAAGAAAATCGAGAGCTCCTTTAACGCCCTCCATATACTGCTCTTTATCGGTGCATCCGCTTCTGCACGGCCCCTGACACTGATGTATCTGATAATTGAGACAGGGTCTCTCCTTATCAATATCCCGCGGAAGAACCCTGTTACAGGTGCGAAGCATATATATCTTGTTGATAAGCTCGATGGTCTCCCTTACTCCGTATGAACTGGTATAAGGACCGAAAAACTTTGATTTTGACTTGTTTTCTCCCGTATCGCCGTGAGCCTTTCTTGCGAACATTATCCGGGGATATTCTTCGTTTATCGTGACCTTGATATACGGATAGCTCTTATCGTCTCTGAGCATGGTGTTATACGGCGGACGGTGCGTTTTGATAAGATTGCACTCCAGCACCAGTGCCTCCAGCTCGGAATCCGTAACGATATACTCAAAATGATGAATATGTGTCACCATCTTGGTGATCTTTGCACTTTTTTTCGTATTTCGAAAATAAGAATGAACCCTGTTGAAAAGGTTTATCGCCTTTCCAACATAAATGATCTCATCCTTATCGTTGTGCATGATATAGACTCCCGGCTTCTTCGGGAGCTTTTTTAAATTTTCTTCGATATTAAAATCATCGCTCATTTCTCACCTGACGTTCAGATAGACATCCTCTTTCAAATGAAAACCGCTGTCTATTATAACCTCATCCAGATTATCCTTTGTCACCATCACCGGCTCTATGCTTACATACGGGATATCGCTCTTTCCGTCATTTAATACCGAAAGATCGTCACCTGTAAGCTCTTCTCCCTTCGCAAGGACAACAGCACATTCTGCCGCTCTCTGGGCCAGTATCTCAATAGGCTTATAAACGGTCATTAACTGCGTTCCTTCAACGATCCTCTGACAGGCATCCAGATCAGCATCCTGCCCCGTCACCAGGATCTTCGACGCCAGCCTTCTCTCGGACAGATATCTTACCGCACCGCCGGCAAGTGCATCATTACCGCACATGATCGCACTTATCGAAGTCATCAGAGAATCCTTCTCAGAAAGATAATCCGATGCTTCTTCACTCTTCCATTCCGAAACATTGTGTTCTGCAACAACATTTATATTATGCCCCTTTATTGTCCTGTCAAAGCCCTCCTCCACAAGGGATACGTTATAGTCCTTCTCGGGACCCTTTATCATTATGATATTTCCGCCTTCCGGGAGCTCCTTTATAATGCTCTCTCCCATAAGCTCTCCGACCCTTCCGTTGTCAAAGGAAACATAGAGATCACTGCCTCCGTCAACTATCAGCCTGTCATAACAGATAACCTTTATACCCTTGTCATGCGCCTTCTTTACAGCCTCCTGAAGCGAATATCCATCGGTGGCCACTATCACTATGACATCCATTCCCTTTTCTATAAAATAGTCGATCTGATCGAGCTGGACCGAAGTATCCCCGTTGGCATTCTGGACATTGACTTCGGCGCCCAAAGAACGTGCCGTTGATACAAACACATCCCTGTCCCGCTGCCATCTCTCCATAATGAAGGTGTCAAAGGTGATGCCGATCTCTATTTTATCGTCTTTTTCGGTCTGCTCTTCACCTGCATCCGCCTCTTTTACGGGCTGTGCACAGGCTGTCAGAAAAACCATGAGTAAACACAATAATACTGCCGTAACCTTTTTATTCAACATTATCCTCTTTCCCTGTACTCAGTCGGTGTTATCCCGACGTTTTTCTTAAACATCCTGGAAAAATAATTGGGATCGTTATAGCCCACCTCAAAGCAGATGTCCTTCATCGTTTTATCCGTATTATTTATAAGCTCCTTTGCTTTGTTGATCCTTAAGTTTGTGAGATACTCCATAAAGGTCTCACCGGTTTCCTCCCTGAAAAGCCTGGACAGATAATAAGAACTGACATCCACCTCCCTGGACAGGGAATCCAGTGAAATATCAAAGGTCATATACCTTTCGTTTATCTTATTCTTAACCGAGGTGATAAGGTCATCCGACTTCTCATTCTTACAGGTGCTGACCTTTCTGGCCGCCTCGCACATGTGATCAGTGAACCACTTGGAAAGCTCCTGCAGATTATCGGTATTCATGATCGCCGGCAGATAATCCTTCCTGTCCGAAAAATGATAGGTCATACCGCCGGACAGATACGCCTTCTGTTCAGCAAACAAGACAAATTCCAGTATTTTAAGGCGGATATTTACCATATCCTCCTGTGCCTTTCCTTCCATCCATTTAAAGAACCTTTCGGATTCCACCCTGGTTGTATTGATATTCCCCTCTTCAACAGCCTCAAAGAGATTCTTCTCTATGTCTATGGGATAATCATCATCGTATTTACAGCCCACGGGAAGGTCATTTACGTGGGCAACACTCTGTACCGAAAGCTTAAGCGAATCCAGCGCATCGTGATATGATTCGGACGCCTCCCTCAAAGGCCTTGACGCCCCGATGCCTATCCTGAATTCCGCATTGCAGACATCGCGGAGCTTCTCTATAATGCCATGCGTCTTGTCGATTATCTCCACACGTTCGTTGTAATCCGTCTCGGCCTTTGCCACCGGCACATAGCAGACTATGCTGTTTGCCATAAGCGGACCGACATAGCAATCCAGAGCTTCCTTTATTATCTCCCTTATCTTCGAATAATGATTCTGCAGCCTGATACCGGTACCCACGGTGTTGGTAAGCTTGCCGCCCTCCTTTGTCTCACCGCTCTCCAATACCAGCATAAAACCGTATTCCTTTTCCTGTGAAAGAAGTGCCTTATAGTTTTCGGCCCCCTCCTGCCAGTTTTCCTGGAAAACCACCGAATAGATGAAACCGCTCTCTATAACCGGAACAACGGTTTCCATCTTCTCCT
Source organism: Lachnospiraceae bacterium (assembly GCA_024691015.1). Taxonomy (GTDB): domain Bacteria; phylum Bacillota; class Clostridia; order Lachnospirales; family Lachnospiraceae; genus NK4A144. Next base: position 4,717 of record JAILOD010000302.1, on the reverse strand, counting down.
TTATCATAAGATTGGTGGCTCTCTTCTCCCTGTCGGTGTCCACCAGCTTCATCGCACGCTCCAGAACTCCGATTATCATATCCCTGCTGAAGGGCTTGTTAAGATAATCGATCGCACCCAGATTCAACGCCTCTTTTGCGTAATCGAATTTATCATAGGCACTCATAACGATAAAGATCAGATTAGGATTGTTCTTTCTGATCTCCTTCATGGCTTCGATGCCGTTTATTCCGGGCATCTGGATATCCATAAAAGCAATATCCGGCCTGAAGGTCTCGGCCAGTTCTATGACGCTTCTTCCGGTCTTGGCACTTTCCGTTTCACACTTTGTGCCGAAATTCTTTTCAATTATCATCTTGAGCGAATCGGTAACTATTCCCTCATCATCAGCCAGCATTATCCTGTACATTTTCTCTCGGCAGATAGATGCACACTTCTGTGCCTTTGCCCTCTCCTTCACTGTTTATAGTCAGAATATCCCGGCGCCCGTAATAGAGCTCCAGTCTGGAAATAACGTTTCTTAAGCCCACGCCGTTGGAATCGGGCCTTTCAGACGCAACGGACTCGTTATCAAGGATCTGTTTTATGCGTTCCTCACTCATCCCGACACCGTTATCCTGGATGCTCACCACCACATCCTTATCGCTTCCGTAAACCCTCATCTTGATAAGACCCTCATTCTCCGAATCCCTTATACCGTAGTTTACGGCATTCTCAACGATCGGCTGCAGGATCATATCCGGCATTTCGATGTTTATCAGTGCTTCGTTTATGTTCTTCTCGAAGTGTATCTCGCCCGAAAACCGGACATTTAATATATAAATATAATTATCTATCAGCGTAATTTCTTTTGCAAGGGTGGTCTCCTGGCTTCCGCCGTGTATCTTGTAACGGTAGAACTCCGCCATCTTCTGGATATATTCACTCGTCCTGTCCGCTCCCTCCATCATAGCAAGCTGTGCACCGGCATTTAAGGTGTTAAACAGGAAATGCGGATTTATCTGAGCCTCCAGATATTTAAGCTCCGCATCCTTGATATGCGTCTCCATAACCAGCTCACGCTCTTTAACCGGATCCATTATATTTCTGGTAAAGAGGTATATCAGCACCACGTTTATCACGGACATTATCACAAGCACCGCAAGTGATATCGTCTCAAGGGTTCTGAAGGTACTTACCAGTGCCCCGTGAGTTTTGGTATTATAGGCAAACTGTTCGTTGTTCAGACAATAAATATAAGAATTGATATATCCGTATATCCTTTCCGCATCGGAATAAAAATCCCTGTATTTTTCAATGATATGACCTCTTCTGGCCTGAACCGCCGCATCGGAATATTCCATATAGGACAATGAAAGATTCCGTATATTCTTCGACAGTACAGCCGTCTCCTCTCCATTGGAAACGGTATCGATCTCCGAAAGGATGTTGGTATATTCCTGCTCGTTTTTAAAATACTCTTCCATTGCATCTGAGGATTTTGTATTAAGGTATTCACTCATGGAGGAGTTTACCTTAACCAGGGAATCATGCAGGTTGTTTATGACAACGTTTGACATGTAGGCCCTGTTTATCCTTTCTATAACGGAATTAATATTCGTAAACAAAAACAGGTTCGTTACCGAAATGATGACCGATGTCAGTATTGTAGTCAGCAGAATACGCGACTGTACCGAAAGGGTCTCTGTGAAGTTAATACCGAATCTGATCTTCTTCATTCTTTGCCCTCTCGACTATAAATCTTCCCGTGTTGTTGATGTTTATAAACTGTATATCTACCGGCATATACTCACTTACAAAACCGTCGCTTATATACTCGTCCAATGCCTGTACGCAGTACTGTCCCATCTTTTTGGCATCAATAGCTGCTGTCGCTGCCACGATCTTCCGGTTTATGGCCGACAGGATCGAATCATCCAGATAATAACCGTAAACGAATGTTTCACCTACCCGGTTATGGTCTATCAAAGCCTGATATACACAGGTTGTATTTACCTGATTCAGACACACAATAGCCTCGGGAAGCTTTTCCGTTGTGGAGATGAATTCGCTTATGGTCTCCTCTGCTTCGAAATTAAGCTTGCCGTTAATGGCTTTCGTGACGATGTTAAACTCGTCCGAACGCCCCGCCTTATTGATGGTTTCCTGGATTCCGCTGATGATTATATTCTGATATGCATCATTTTCGTTCTGATTGACGAAGATCATGATCTGCTTTATTTCTTTTTCGGTATCCTCCGTATCCCCGGCTTCTTCACCCAGAGGAAAGTCGGAAAGGATCTCGTTTCCGTAGAGCTGCCCCATATTATAGAAGCTGGCTCCTATGTAGGATTTCCTGTCGCTTCCGGTATTGTCCGCACCCATGGTTACCACGGGTATCCCTTTAAAATCGGCTTTATTTATAAGGTTAGTGGTCTTGATGCTTTCGTCACCTTCTAAGATAATGCCGTCCACCTTAGCTGCTATGGCTATTTCCATACGCTCGTTCTTATCGTATTCCTCGCTGAGGTCCTTGCCGAAAAATTCAACATACACGCCGTTCTCTGCGCCTTCTTTTTTTGCAGCATCATACACAGCCTTGTAAAACTGGTCAGAATCATCCTCGCAGATAAATGCATAGTGCCTCTCGGGAATGGTCTCCGCTTGTGTATCGTTTATTGCGGCATTTACCTTTATCTTGAAATATACAAGAAAACCCAAAGACCCCAATAAGACCATAATAAAAGCCGCATATGCGATTAACGACAGAACCCTAACCTTGTTTTTCATAAATTTTCAAATATCTTTATCTCATTCTTCATGATGTATTTATCTTTTTCCGGATACAGACCGTTCACCAGATAACGCATGGCCGTAACCACAGCCTTGTATCCCTGTGTATAAGGCTGCTGGCAGATAGTCGCCTTAACGGAACCGTTTTGTATAAGCTTTTTAACAGACGGCGGAAGATCAGAGCCCACAACCGCTATATCATTCCTGCCTTCTTCCAGAATGGCTTTGCAGACGCCGTTGTGACCCGCCGCCCCAATATAAACCGCATTGATCTCGGGATGCTCCTTAAGCGCTTTTTTCATTTCATCATAGCCGCGCTCGTCCTCATCCTCGGTGCAGAATGCACAAACGATCTCCATATTGTCATACCTCTCAAGCGCCTTCTTAAATCCTTCGCATCTTTCAAGGTGACCAAGTATCTGAGCACTGCCGCCTGCTATGGCAACTCTCGCGTTTCCTCCTGTAATGAGCCCCAGGACCCCGGCTGCGGTTTCCCCGCTTGCCAGATAATCGGAACCCACATAACAAAGCCTGCTGCTTCCTTCTATATCCGTATTTATCGTAATGACATTGATGTCCTTTTCCTTAAGACCGTCAATTGCCGCTTTTATCATTTTATCATTTATGGCGTTGATTATCAGGAAATTAATATCCTCCTCTTCCAGCTCACGTATAAGACGCAGCTGATAGAGCGCATCATACCCCTTCATGGTCCTGATCTTAAGATGGATTCCGTAATCCTTTACTTCATCCGTCGCAACACTTATCCCATGAAGAACATCATCGAAAAATTCTATACCCTCGGAACACAATATCACTCCTATGGTATATTTCTTTTTTTTGGCCGCTAAGGCCCGGCCGGCAATATTGGGCTTATAACCCAGCTTCCTGGCTACCTTTTTTATTTTTTCCGCGGTTTCCTTGTTAACACTGCCGCGCTTGTTCAAAACCCTGTCAACGGTGCCCCTGGAGACGCCCGCTTCCTCGGCTATCTGTTTTATAGTTGCTGCCATTTGTGTACCCCGACTTATATATTCAAGACTCGCCTGCGAGTCTTGCGCGCCGAATTAGTTAAAAGGGCGGCAGGTTTTGATTGCCTGCCGCCCTGAAATAACCTGAAACTTTATGCGAATGGATTCTCTGTAGGATATCTTACACCTGCAGGCTGGTTGTAACCGATCTCGTTCACATTTACTCCGATGTACTTGTAAACCTCGTACAGGCTCTTTCCGTAATGACCGAACATAACTGCGCCGTGGTGAGGGAAATTCTTTTCGATCAGCCAGTGGCGATAGAAACGTCCCATCTCGGGAATAGCGAATACGCCGATTCCGCCGAAGCTCTTTGTTGCAACGGGAAGAACTTCACCTTCTGCAACATAAGCACGAAGAACATTATCTGCTGTAGACTGAAGTCTGTAGAATGTGATGTCTCCGGGTGCGATATCGCCCTCAAGTGTTCCGTTCGTAACCTCTCTGGGAAGATTACGTGCCATGATCTTCTGATACTTCATAGAGCAGGCCGAAAGCCTTGATGAACAGGTATTTCCGCAGTGGAAGCCCATGAATGTATCTGTGTGCTTGTAATCGAATTTGCCCTTGATAGCCTCGTTGTACATATCATCCGGAACCGAATTGTTGATATCAAGAAGTGTTACGCTGTCATTTGAAATGCAGGTTCCGATGTACTCTGAAAGTGCTCCGTAAATATCAACCTCGCAGGAAACGGGGATTCCGCGGCCGGTAAGACGTGAATTTACATAGCAGGGAACGAACTTGAACTGTGTCTGGAATGCAGGCCAGCATTTTCCGGCAATGGTAACATACTTTCTGTAGCCCTTGTGCTGCTCCATCCAGTCTGTAAGAGTAAGCTCGTACTGAGCAAGCTTGGGAAGGATCTCGGGGATCTTGTTTCCTGTGCCGAGCTCTTTAGCCATATCATTAAC
>JAILOD010000046.1 GCA_024691015.1 Lachnospiraceae bacterium | reverse complement strand
GGTTATTGTTCCTCCGTATGCCGCACATATGGCCTGGTGTCCCAGGCACACGCCAAGTATCGGTATCTCTCCTCCCAGTTCTTTTACTATATCGATTATCACGCCTGCATCCTCAGGTCTGCCAGGGCCGGGAGAAAGTATAATATGATCCGGCTTTAAGTCTCTTATTTCTCCTACAGTCATCTCGTCATTTCTTATTATCTTTATATCCGGCTCTATCTCTCCCACATACTGATAAAGGTTATAGGAAAAGCTGTCATAATTATCGACCAGTAATATCATTCTTCCACCTCCCCTGCCAGCTTCAGCGAGTTAACCACGGCCTTTGCTTTATTCAGACATTCCTCAAATTCCTTTTCCGGGACCGAATCGGCAACGATACCGGCACCGCTCCGCACGAATACCTTATTGTTCTTTTTATAGGCTATTCTTATGGCAATACAGGTATCCATATTTCCCGTAAAATCTATATACCCTATTGCACCTCCGTATATACCTCTCTTATTGTTTTCCAGATCCCCGATAAGCTGACAGGCCCTGATCTTCGGCGCCCCCGAAAGAGTTCCTGCCGGCAGGACCGCCTCTATTGCATCAAGTGCGTCCTTATCCTCTCTGATAACACCTCTGACAGTTGAACCTATATGCATTACATGTGAAAATCTTTCAATGCTGTGGAGCTTTTCAACTTCAACGCTTCCAAAGCGGCTTATCTTGCCCAGATCATTCCTTCCCAGGTCGACCAGCATATTATGTTCCGCAAGCTCCTTTTCATCCTTTAACAAACCTTCCTCCAGTGCCCTGTCTTCCTCTTCTGTTTTTCCTCTGGGTCTTGTTCCTGCCAGAGGAAAGGTATGAAGTACTCCATCCTCAAGCTTTACAAGTGTTTCGGGTGAAGCACCTGCGACCTCAACATCTGTACCTGCAAAATAGAACATATAGGGCGAAGGATTTATGGTTCTTAAGATCCTGTATGTATTTAAAAGACTGCCTTCAAACGGAGCAGAGAGCCGGTTTGACAAAACTATCTGGAAGATATCCCCTTCTTTTATATGATGCTTTGCCCTCTCAACCATCGAACAAAACTGATCCTTGTTAAATAACGGCGTCACTTCTCCTGTAAGCTTACCTGCTTTTTCCTTCTGTTTTTCTCCATTTTTAACGAGGTCCACAAGACTCTTTAATTCTTTCTCAGCCCTTTTATATTCTGTCTCAACATCATCAAGTTTTATATTCACTATAAATATGATCTTCTGTCTGAGGTTATCAAAGGCAATCACCTTATCAAAAAGCATAAGATCCACATCCTTGAAAGCCTCGGTGTCTTCAACCTCTCTTTTAACGGTCGGCTCACTGTATGAGAGATAGTCATATGAAAAATATCCCACAAGACCTCCCGTAAATGATGGCAATTCCGCAATCTGCGGGCTTTTATAGCCTTCAAGGATCTCCCGTATAACCTCGGAGGGATTATCGGTTTTTATGATCTCCTCTCCCTTCTTCAGTTCCCCGTCTATACAGGTGATCTCAAGCTTCGGATCATAACCCAAAAACGTATATCTTCCCCATTTTTCATCGGCCGTAGCGGATTCAAGCATATAACAATGCGTTGATGCGTTCTTCAATATCCTTACGGTCTCGATCGGTGTCGTAAAATCCGAAAGGATCTCGCAGCTCACCGGCATAACCTTATACTTTCCGGCTGCGGCTGTTTCTTTCACTTTTGACAGTTCAGGAAAAATCTTCATCTGTAACCTCCCCTATAATAAATCAAGACTCTCTCTGTCAAAGCAATAAAAAAGTCCCTGACAGAATGATACTATCTGTCAAGGACGAATAATTACACTATCCGCGGTGCCACCTTGAATTCATGGTCTGACCCATGCACTTAGCAGGATACCTACATATCCCCGACCTATAACGCCGGTCTCGCGTCGCAGAATACTCGGAAATCTGATCTCTCCTTTGACTGCGCCCTCAGCGGTCCATTTGACAACTTGTTTCTTACCCGGCTCTCAGCTACCCAGGCTCTCTGTAGAGGCATCATTGCCGTTATCTCCGCATCAACGGTTTGTTTTTTAATTGTTGAAATTTTAATACCTTATCGCCTCATTGTCAATGATTATTTTAATACTTATTATCATCCCGGCTTATCTTATAGTGTACTTTTCCCTCATTAAAGTATAGAATAAATAAGATTATATTTGGAGGAACACATGAAAAACAAAAATAATACACTGTTAAAAACTCTGAGCACGTCTGCAATGCTTTTAGCTGTTTGCATTTTTCTGATACTGGCCTTTGCTGTAAGATGGGTATTAACCGTTTGGGCAAATCTTGATATGGATGAACTTGTTTATCATTTAAAAGCTCCCATAGAAGGTACCGGTGGCGGGATGATCAAACAGGGAGTATTAAACATTGCACTACCCGTTTTAATTATTATGGCGATCCTATCTTTTCTTACCATCAGATTCAAAGGACATTCAAAGGGCAAATATATCCCTGTTATATCATTTTGTATATCACTTGTTTTATTCCTTGTTGCCGGTGTTTACGCCTGGATCCGCCTTGATATAGGCACCTATATACGATCAAATCTTACCGCCTCAACCTTTATAGAAGAAAACTATGTAAGTCCGGATAGTGTTGATCTGAGTTTTCCCGAAAAGAAACGCAATCTTATTTATATTTTTCTTGAATCCATGGAAACCACTTATTCGGACAAGGCAAACGGCGGAGCCTATGATTCAAACTACATAAAAGAGCTGACTGAGATCGCACAGGAAAACGAAGACTTCTCCGGAAGTGATCCTCTTTTAAACGGCGGTTATGTGATGCCCGCCACAACTTTTACAATGGGAGGAATGTTTGCCCAAACTTCGGGACTTCCGCTCAAACTCAATATAGCTGCAAATATGGTTGATAACGAAGGTGCCTTCAACCATCTGGATGCTCAGGAAAGCATGTTTCCGAGTATAAGTGTTCTCGGTGATATTCTTAAGGAGCAAAATTATAATCAGGTTCTGCTTATTGGATCTGAAGGCAAATTCGGAGGCCGAACCCTCTATTTTACTTCTCATGGTAATTATGAGATCCGGGACTATACCTATGCAGTCAAAAATTCCCTTATTCCTGCGGATTATTATGTTTTCTGGGGTTACGAAGACAAAATACTTTTTGAAAATGCCAGACAGACACTGATCGAATTATCCTCTAAGGATGAGCCGTTCAATCTGACACTACTTACGGTAGATACTCATTTTGAAGATGGTTATGTATGTGATCTCTGTAATGATGAATTCGGTGATGACCAGTATGCAAATGTCATTGCCTGCTCATCACGTCAGGTTTCGGATTTTATTTCATGGGTTAAGAAACAAGATTTTTACGAAAATACAACTATAGTGTTAAACGGAGATCATACCACCATGGATTCAGACTTCTGTGAAAACATAGATCCTTCTTACGGCAGAAGAACGTATACCGCTTATATCAATTCCGCTGTACAACCTGAAGATCCCGATAAAACAAGAGTGTACACTACACTTGACAATTTTCCGACCACACTTGCTTCAATGGGTGTAAAAATAGAAGGAAACCGTCTCGGGCTGGGAACGAATCTGTTCTCAACCGAAGAAACCTTTGCCGAAAAAATAGGTGTTGACGGTTTCGCCAAAGAGCTTTCCCTTAAATCAAGATTTATGGAAGAAATCTCTGCCATTGATGTGCAGAAAGCCGACAAATCAAAAAACAAAGCAAATGCAAAGCTTTTTATCAAAAACCTCAATATGGAAGATCATTCAATAATTTTTAACTTAAGAGAAATTAAAGGGCTTCAGGAGAAAATTACCGGCGCACATATAATCTGGACTTCACCCGACGGTAATCAAACACGCATAGATCTTGATACTGTATCGGATGAAAAAGAATATGAAAAGACCTTCAATTATGGCGACAAAGACATTGAAAACCTAAAGCTGGATGTTTATGTAACAAATGTGTTCGGTGGTGATATTCCGATCGCCTCTCTTTCCGGAAACATTCTAATGAACTATATGCCGGAATATATGAAATATCTGAATCACCTAAAAGAAGATGATCGTTATGTAATACTTATGGCCGCCAAAGAAGGTGTCTCCGGTGGTGTAAGCGGTGAAGTCTTTGAGGAAATGGCTAAACTCGGCTTAAAAAGTGACTTTTCAGATGCAAATCATAAAAGTTATTACGCTTATATAAATGGAGATACCGTCACAGAAGAACTCAGTGACTCCGTTTTAGATTATCGGACATCTCTGCCCGACGGAAGCAAACTCAAACTGATAAGTGGCGGATCAGATTCCGGATCAGAAGTATGTATCAGTATAGACAATACTGCATATGATAAAAATCAGGTCGGTTTAAATATAGTCATATATGATACCGAAACACATAAAGTAACTGATTCTGTCGTATTCAGCAGAAATGACATGTATGCCCAGCGACCCGAATCCAGACTACCGTAATATTAATTAACCCCCGGCAAATCCTTGCACGAATATTCACCCTCAATATTTAATCATTTTTATGCATATATCAAAGATTACCGCCATAAGATTTATATTTATAACCATACTGACTCTGGGATCTGTATTACTATGCTCCTGCGCATCGCATTCCACAAATAACTTAAAGCAAAATGATTCAATCTCCGAAAACACAGATCCCTTCGTGTCAAACAACGGTATCATCACTTCGAGCTCCGGTCCTGCTTATCAGACAAAAGACAGCTTAAGCTCGTCTATCATTTCACAATCTTCTGTGAATCCCGTTTATTCACCATCCGAAAACGAAACTGTACAGGTTCCGTCAGACAAAACTGTACGCATAATGATGGTCGGTGATATCCTGCTTCACACCCCTGTAGAGGATGCCTGCCGGCAGGAAGACGGAAGCTATGATTTTTCAAATATTTTTTCCAATACGGATTCCATAATCCGCCCCGCTGATCTGGCACTTGTAAATCAGGAGGTTATAATCGGTGGAGAAGAGCTTGGAATCAGCGGATATCCGGCCTTTAATGCTCCTGCAGAAATATCGGATGCTCTTGCAGATGCCGGCTTTGACGTAGTCTGCCACGCCACCAATCACGCACTGGACAAAGGTGCTAAAGGCATAAAAAATACCCTTTCCACCTGGCGGGAGGATCATCCTGAAATAACAACGCTCGGAATATATGACAATCCAAACGACAGCGAAAACATCGTTATAAAAGAGATAAACGGCATTAAGCTCGCACTTCTGAATTACACCTACGGAACAAACGGAATTCCCCTGCCTTCAGATATGCCCTACTGTGTGGAGCTTTTATCCAAAGACAACGTCATAAACGATCTCGACTATGCAGAGGAACACGCCGATTTCACGATCGTCTGTCCTCATTGGGGCACCGAGTACAGATTAAAGCATAATGCCAGTCAGGAAAAATGGTGCAGGCTCTTTATTGAGCATGGTGCCGATCTTGTTCTGGGCACACATCCCCACGTGATCTCCGAAATTGAACTCTATCAGGAAGATGATAAGGAAATGCTGGTCTATTACTCCCTCGGAAATTTCGTAAACTGGACCTCAGGTACAGGAGAAGGAGTCTCAAACCGTATGGTAGGCGGTATCGCTGATGTCGAACTGATAAAGGATGAAAACGGAGATGTATCAATTAATGATTACGGTGTGATCCCCATAGTCTGCCACGTAACCTCCGGAAAAAACGGTGTTACTGTTTATCCATTAGAAGACTATACCGAAGCTCTTGCCGGCCAAAATGAGATCATTTCTCAGGATCCTTCATTCTCACTTACCTATTGCCGGGATCTTGTAAATTCAATCTGGGGAGATACCTGCTGCGTACGTTAAAAAAGATCCGGTACATTGTACCGGATCTTCTGTAATCTGCAATAGCAGATGATCATCTCTTTGAGAACTGAGGTGCACGACGAGCTGCTTTCAAGCCGTACTTCTTTCTTTCCTTCATACGAGGATCTCTTGTAAGGAAGCCTTCCTTCTTGAGAATAGGTCTGTACTCGTCTGTATCTGCTTCAAGAAGTGCTCTTGAGATACCGTGACGGATAGCACCTGCCTGTCCTGTAAATCCACCACCGTAAACATTTACAAGGATATCGAACTTATCCTCTGTCTGTGTTGCTACGAGGGGCTGACGAACTATAACCTTAAGAGTTTCCTCTCCGAAATATTCGTCAATAGTCTTTTTATTAATGGTTATCTCTCCCTTTCCGGGTACGAGATAAACCCTTGCAACAGAACTCTTTCTTCTGCCTGTTCCGTAATATCTTGCTGCTGCTTTCTTTGTAGCCATCTTTTAACGTCCTCCCTTAGAATTTAAGCTCTTCAGGCTTCTGTGCTGCATGCTTGTGATCAGGTCCTGCATAAACAAAAAGCTTCTTGTACATCTGATTTCCAAGAGGTCCTTTGGGAAGCATACCCTTAACTGCATGTTCAATAACCTGCTCGGGCTTCTTAGCCATCTTCTCACGAAGAGTGGTCTCTTTGAGTCCGCCTACATAATCCGAATGAGTTCTGTATACCTTCTGGTCAAGCTTCTTACCTGTAACCTTAACCTTCTCGGCATTTACAACTATTACATAATCACCTGCATCAATGAAAGGTGTGAATGTTGGCTTATTCTTTCCTCTTAATACACTGGCGATCTGTGATGCCATACGTCCTAAAGTCTGTCCTTCTGCATCTACAACATACCATTTTCTCTCAATGGTTGAAGGACTAGCCATAAATGTATCCATATCTTCCTCCAATTATCTTTACCTACGGAATACCGTATTTTCATTGTTCCGTATTTCATTGTTTCTATGCGCAGTCCGGGGCTATGGTCTGCAGCAAATGATATTCTACTACAAGCTAAACACGCCTGTCAAGGCAAAATTTCCATAAATTCAAGTGTCAGTCCTTCGGGAGGAACCGTCGGTCCTGCCTTCGTTCTGTCACAAGCTTCCAATATATCTTTCACATCCTTTGGATCAAGCCTTCCCCTGCCTGCTTCTATAAGGGTTCCCACAATTATCCTTACCATATTATACAAAAAGCCATAGCCTGAAACCCTTATATTGACCGTTTCCGCGTTCTTTTCTATTTCAATGGAGTGAATTATCCTTACCGTGGTTTTTGCCTCTGTATGAGCCGAACAAAAGCTTTTAAAGTCGTGTTCTCCGACAAGTGGTTTCGCAGCGTCCCTCATTCTCTCAATATCAAGCTCATAAGTGACCTGATAGGTATAAAGTCTCTTTGTCGGATCTCTGAACGAACTGTTAAGTATCGAATATCTGTATGTCTTAAAGAACTTAGCCTCTCTCATTGAAAATGAAGGATCAGCCTCTTTGGACCATCTGATGGTTATATCCTCCGGAAGTCTTACATTAAGCGCTCCCGCAAATTTCTCCGCCGGTATTTTAGATTCCGTCTCCAATACAGCCATATTCATAAGCGCGTGAACACCTGCATCCGTTCTGCTTGCACCGGATATCATAACATCTTCTCCGGTAAGCTCACTTACAGCTCTGTCAATGGTGCCGGCAACGGTTTTTGTCCCATCCTGTCTGGCCCAGCCGTGATAGGCAGTTCCGTCATAGGCTATCGCCATAAGTATCTTTCTCATATAGGTGCAAACCTTCCCGCAAAAATAATAGCCGCCACATATACAGCAAGAATAATATATGCAATATAGTCCGCCTTTTTATATTTCAAGGGTTTCATTTTGGTCCGTCCCTCGCCTCCGCGATAGCAGCGAGCCTCCATTGCCATTGCCAGATCATTTGCACGTCTGAAGGCTGAAACAAACAGAGGTACAAGTATCGGAACCAGACTCTTTGCCCTCTTTATCGGACCTCCGTGCTCAAAATCCGCTCCTCTCGCCTGCTGCGCCTTCATTATCTTATCCGTTTCTTCCATAAGGATCGGAATAAACCTCAATGCTATTGACATCATCATTGCGATCTCATGAACCGGAACCTTAAACACGCCGAGAGGCTTCATCAGGTCCTCCATTCCATCCGTCAGATTATTCGGTGTGGTTGTCAGCGTAAGAACCGACGCTCCTATGATCAGAAATGTCAGTCTTATGACGGTAAATACCGCCACTCTTATACCCTGGTCCGTAATACTGAATTTCCATATGACGAAAACAACATTTCCTGCAGTGAGAAACAGATTGAAGATCACGGTAATAAACAGCAGAAAAACTATGCTTTTCATACCTTTGATCATAAAAGAAAAAGGCACCCGTGACGTTTTGATCACATATGCCAGAAAGATAAGCGCAACAACATAAGCCCCTATCCTGTTAAAAAGAAAGAGAGAGATCAGATATATCAATACTCCTATAAGCTTTGTTCTGGGGTCTAATGAATGCAGACTTGATCTAGTCTGATAATATTGACCCAGAGTAATATCTTTAAGCATTTTTATGCTCCGTAAAATTCACCGGGACGAACAACGCTCAGAATACTCCTCTTAGCCTCGTCAACGGTGGTAACCGATGTATCCACATCAAAGCCTGCCTCATAAAGTCTCTGCATTATATATGTCACCTGGGGTGCTGCAAGGGACATGGTCTCAAGCTCTCTGTAGCGTGCAAACACCTTTGAAGGGATATCATCCATCATTATACGACCTTTATTCATAACAACTATTCGGTTTACATAATTTGCAACATCTTCCATGCTATGAGATACAAGTATTATGGTCTTCCCGCTTTTATGCAACTCACTGATAAGATCAAGTATCTCATCTCGTCCCTTCGGATCCAGACCGGCTGTCTGTTCATCCAGGATCAGCACATCGGGCTTCATGGCAAGAACACCGGCTATTGCCACTCTTCTTTTCTGCCCGCCGGAAAGATCAAACGGTGATACATAGTAGTATTCCGTTTCCAGCTGAACCTCTCTCAGTGCGGTAAATGCCCTCAGTTCGGCTTCTTTTTTATCCAAACCCATATTTAACGGGCCGAAGCATACATCCTTAAACACATTTTCCTCAAACAACTGGTGTTCCGGATACTGAAAAACCAGTCCTACCTTAAACCTGTGTTTAACAAGATTGTAATCTCCGTCATAAATATCCCGTCCGTTATATAAAATCTCTCCGTTATTTGCCTTAAGCAGACCATTCAGGTGCTGAACCAGTGTGGATTTCCCCGAGCCCGTGTGACCTATAAGTCCGATAAAATCACCATCATTTATTGTCAGGCAGATATCATCGAGAGCCTTTATCTCCAAAGGAGTATCTTTTCCGTATATATAATTTACATGATTTAAAATAATAGACATACTCTTTATCTTATCTTTTGAAGCTCGTGTAAAAGCTCGTCCTCTGTCAGAATACCTTCAGGTAAGGGCAGTCCCGCTTTTCTCAACTCGTGTGCAAGGATGGTAACCTGCGGAACCGAAAGCCTGTAACTTTCAAGCTCTTCTACCATAGAAAACACCTGCTTAGGTGTGCCCTGCATAACCAGTCTGCCCTTATCCATTACCAGCACACGGTCTGCATATATAACTTCCTCCATGTAATGGGTTATAAGTATTATCGTTATCTTCTCTACATCGTTTAACGCCCTGGCCGCCCTGATAACCTCTTTACGCCCCTTTGGATCCAGCATCGCCGTTGATTCATCCAGAATTATACACTGCGGATGCATAGCAACCACACCGGCTATTGCCACGCGCTGTTTCTGACCGCCCGAAAGCTTGTTGGGAGAATGCTTTCTGAACTCTTCTATACCCAGAGTTTTGAGAGCCTCATCTACTCTTTCCCATATCTCCTTCGTGGGCACACCCATATTCTCCGGTCCGAAACCAACGTCCTCTTCTACCACATTTCCGATTATCTGATTATCCGGATTCTGAAATACCATTCCGGCCTTTTGCCTGATGCTTATGATATTCTCCTCTACAGAGGTGTCTTCTCCGTCCACATAGACCTTTCCTTCTGTAGGATATAAAATGGCATTTATATGCTTCGCAAGCGTAGACTTACCCGATCCGTTCGCTCCCAAAATGGCGATAAACTCACCCTTTTCGACATTAAGCGTCACATTGTCTACTGCCCGTGTAACACCTTCCGCATTTCCGTCGTCATCACGGCGTATATATTCAAATGACAATTGTTTTGTTTGTATTAATTCCTGTCCTATTTTCATAATTATTAAAAAGGCCTGCCATAAGGCAGGCCTTGAATAAATGCAATTTAAACAAGCTCAAGAAGAACTTCCATTGCTGCATCACCCTTACGCTGGCCAATCTTAACGATTCTGGTGTAACCACCCTTACGGTCAACATATTTAGGTGCGATCTCATCGAAAAGCTTTGCAACAAGATCGATCTCTTTGGTATTTCTCTTACGTCCTGCAGCCTCCTTGGGAACCTCGGTAGCTGAATAAAGAACCTTGAGCATCTGTCTTCTTGCGTGAAGTCTTGAAGGCTTATCCTTTTTGATCTCCTTCTCTACTTCATCAAAAACGGTAACTTTCTTACCGTCCTGCTCTTCCTTTACCCTCTTGCCGTCCTTATCCTTACGGGGAACCTTTACAGTCTTTGTAACTGTTTCAAAGTTATCCTTTTCCTTAATTGCAAGAGTGATGAGTTTTTCAATGATACTCTGAACCTCTTCGGCACGAGCCTGGGTTGTAACGATCTTTCCGTTAACAACAAATGATGTTGCAAGTGCTCTCAGCATTGCCTTTCTCTGTGAAGATGTTCTTCCAAGTTTTCTGTACTTTGCCATATTTTTTCCTCTCTTCTCAAATGCTGCCAAGACATGCTTCTTTGGTCTTACTGTCCCAGCGAGGCGGGTTGGATGCACGCTTTGGATTTATCATCTCAGCCCTTATTAATAATTACTTTTCTTCACTTCCCGTATTAAGTTCAAGGCCAAGCTCTTTGAGCTTGTCAAGAACCTCTTCAAGTGATTTACGTCCGAGATTACGAACCTTCATCATATCATCGGGTGTCTTGTTTATAAGCTCGGCAACTGTATTGATGCCGGCTCTCTTAAGACAGTTATATGATCTTACCGAAAGCTCAAGCTCATCAATGCTGATAGATGTTGCTTTCTCATATTCATCAACAGGCTTATCAACCATAACGGCAGTCTTTGATGCTGCCTCAGAAAGATTCACAAAGAGGCTTAAATGCTCTGAAAGAACCTTTGCGGCAAGTGAGATTGCCTCTTCCGGATGAAGTGTTCCGTTTGTAAATACGTCAAGCGTCAGCTTGTCATAATCTGTAACCTGGCCTACACGTGTATTCTCAACATTTAAGTTAACACGCTCTACGGGTGTATAAATAGAATCAACTGCTATTACTCCGATAGGATTATCCTCAGACTTGTTTTTGTCTGCACTTACATAACCCCTGCCGTTTGTGATCGTAAGCTCAATATATAACCTGCAATCATTTCCACCGCTTAATGTAGCAATATGCTGATCTTTGTTTATTATTTCAATATCCTGATCTACACGGATATCTGCTGCTGTTACTTCGCCTTCGCCATCCATCTCAATATGAGCTGTTTTAACCTCATCTGTTGAGCTGTTATTCCTGATGGCAAGGTTTTTGATGTTCATTATGATCTCGGTAACATCCTCTTTAACCCCGGGGATGGTACTGAATTCATGCTGCACACCTTCGATCTTTACCTGACTGACCGCACAACCGGGAAGTGATGAAAGCATAATACGGCGAAGTGAATTACCGAGAGTAATTCCATAACCTCTCTCCAAAGGCTCTACAACAAATCTTCCGTACTTCTGGTCATCAGATAAATCTGTAATCACAATCTTTGGCTTTTCAAACTCGAACAAGTTTGTACCCTCCTTTTGGATTCCAGCGGTAATAAATTATATAGTAAGGATATTTATTACTTAGAATATAACTCGACTATAAGCATCTCATCTACAGGAACATCGATCTGATCCCTTGTAGGAAGCTCACTAACTGTTCCCTTGAAGTTTTCATGATCTGCAGATAACCAAGCCGGTACCAGTCTGTCACCGGTAACTTCCAAGATATCCTTAATGTGCTGTGAAGATCTTGCCTTCTCTGTAAGTTCGATCACATCTCCTGCCTTAACGGAATATGAAGGAATATTTACCTTCTTTCCGTTTACAAGAAATGCCTTATGATCTACCATCTGACGGGCTTCTCTTCTTGTGCGGGCATAACCGAGACGGAAAACAACATTGTCCAGTCTCTGCTCAAGCATAACCATAAGGTTTTCACCGGTCTGCCCCTTCATTCTGTCAGCCTTTTTATAATAATTTCTGAAGGGCTTTTCCAGAACGCCATAGATAAACTTAGCCTTCTGCTTTTCCCTCATCTGAAGTCCATACTCACTAACTTTTCTGTTCGCTCTGATCAGATTCCTGTTTGAAGTCTTGCTGATACCAAGAACTGCGCTCTCAAGACCAAGGGATCTGCACCTTTTAAGAACAGGTACTCTATTAACTGCCATATGCTTACACTCTCCTTCTCTTAGGCGGACGACATCCGTTGTGAGGAACCGGTGTTACGTCCTTAATACTTGTTACCTGAAGACCTGCTGCCGATAATGCTCTGATAGCAGCTTCTCTTCCCGATCCGGGACCTTTAACCATTACATCTACTGTCTTCAGACCATGTATGAGTGCTGCTTTGGTAGCTGTTTCAGCTGCCATCTGTGCTGCATATGGAGTAGATTTCCTTGAACCTCTGAAGCCAAGACCGCCGGCACTAGCCCAGGAAAGAGCGTTACCCTCGTTATCCGTCAGCGTAACTATAGTATTGTTGAAGGATGACTGGATATGTGCCTGTCCGTGTTCAACGTTTTTCTTTACGCGCCTTTTATTTGATCTTTTGGCGCTTGACTGCTGTTTAGCCATAATTAAAACTAACCTACTTTCTGTTTTGTCGTTAATAAGTTACATTCCAACAAGAAGAAATAATAATTATTTCTTCTTATTAGCTACTGTTCTCCTGGGGCCTTTGCAAGTTCTTGCATTGGTCTTTGTCTTCTGACCACGGCAGGGAAGACCTTTTCTGTGACGAATGCCTCTGTAGCATCCGATCTCGGTAAGTCTCTTGATGTTCATTGCAACTTCTCTTCTCAGATCACCTTCGATAACCTGAGTTTTGTCGATAACATCACGAAGCTTCTGAACCTCTTCCTCTGTCAGATCTTTGACACGTGTGTCAGGATTAATTCCTGCCTCTTTGAGAATTCTTATTGAGCTTGATCTTCCGATACCGAATATGTATGTCAGACCTATCTCAACTCTCTTTTCTCTCGGCAGGTCAACACCAGCGATACGAGCCATTGAGTATAACCTCCTTTTCTTCTTAATTTTAATTCAACAGGATCAAATATTAACCCTGAACCTGCTTGTGCTTAGGATTCTCGCAGATAATGCGAATCTTTCCTTTTCTTTTGATTACCTTGCACTTTTCGCACATAGGCTTTACAGATGATCTTACTTTCATGACAAATCTCCTTTTATGTTACTATAAAACCAGTAAACATCAGTAACTTCGGCGTTTTAAAGGGTCAAAAAAGCGCCGACCACAAGTATAACACAACATTTTTCTTTTAACAAGGAAAACTTTTAAGGATTTCCGGATTATTTATTTATCTCTCCAGATTATCCTTCCCTTTGAAAGATCATAGGGTGAAAGTTCAATAGTTACCTTGTCTCCCGGAAGAATTCGTATAAAATTCATTCTCAGCTTTCCACTGATATGTGCCAGGACCTGATGGCCGTTTTCCAGCTCTACCTGAAACATTGCATTCGGAAGTTTTTCAACTACCTTTCCTTCTATTTCAATTACATCAGCTTTAGACATATACGAATTTCTCCTTATGCACCAAGAATATTCTTGATAGCGTTGAATACATCCTCAGGATCAACAGTTCCGTCAACCTCTTTCAAAGCACCCTGCTTTGTGTAGTAATCGATAAGAGGCTGTGTCTGCTCATGATAAACATCCAGACGCTTCTTAACTGTTTCGGGCTTGTCATCATCACGAAGTACAAGCTCTGTTCCGCATTTATCGCAAACCCCTTCCTTCTTGGGAGGAATGTATTTGGTATGATAGGAAGCTCCGCAATTAGGGCAACCTCTCCTGCCTGACATACGGTTTATTATGTTTTCATCAGGAACCTCAACATCGATGGCATAATCGATCTTTTCGCCGTTTTTGTTAAGCTCCTTATCAAGTACCTCTGCCTGAGGGATTGTTCTGGGGAATCCGTCAAGAACATATCCATTCTTGCAGTCATCCTGTGAAACCCTGTCCAGAAGAATCCTTACCGTAAGCTCATCCGGAACAAGCTTTCCCTGATCCATATAGCTTTTAGCCTCTTTTCCAAGCTCTGTACCGTTCTTGATGTTAGCTCTGAATATATCTCCTGTCGAGATATGAGGTATTTTATACTGTTCTGCAATTTTCTTTGCCTGTGTACCTTTTCCGGCACCGGGTGCTCCGAGCATTACTATCTTCATAAATTTTACCTCCTTTTATCAGCTGAGGAATCCCTTGTAATTTCTTACAAGCATCTTTGATTCAACCTGTTTGATCGTATCAAGTATAACACCGACTATGATGATTAGCGATGTTCCGCCGAAGGATACATCGGCACCGAAGAAGCCGTTAAAGAAAATAGGAATGACTGCAACTATTGTGAGTCCAACTGCTCCGATGAAAATGATGTAGTTCAGCATATTTGTAAGATAATCGCTGGTAGGCCTTCCGGGTCTTATACCGGGAATGAACCCGCCCTGCTTCTTCAGATTATCCGCTACTTCCAGAGGATTAAAGGTGATCGATGTATAGAAGTAAGCGAAGAATATAACCATTATAATGTATGCAAGAAGTCCTATAGAGTATACAGGCCTGTTCGGATTACACCAGTTACCTGAATTTAACGCTCTTAAGATATGTCCCCACATTGTTGTTCCTCCGTCACGTCCAAGAAGCTGGGCAATAACGATAGGGAACTGCATAAGTGATGAAGCAAAGATAATGGGAATAACACCTGCGGTATTAACCTTAAGAGGAATATGTGAAGAATTTCCTCCGACTACCTTTCTTCCGAGAACCTTCTTTGCATACTGTACGGGAATCCTTCTTTCGGCATCGTTGAGAAGTATAACCAGAACAACCGTAAGAAGTATAACCGCAATAATAACTACTGCTGCAACAATTGCAATGAGGATCTTTCCGTCAACGAAATTGTTTTTCACAAACATATCGTACAGACTGGTGATATCACCGGGAAGTCTGGATATGATGTTTATTGTAAGGACTATGGATATACCGTTTCCGATACCGTATTCCTGAATCTGCTCACCGATCCACATAAGCATTGCGGAACCGGCTGTAAGACCAAGAATGATCATGATGATCGTCAAAGGATCATTTCTCTGCTCGAGAATACCCTGACTGTTAAATCCGATAGCCATTGCTGTTGCTTCAATGATCGACAGACCGATAGTTACGTATCTGGTGATCGATACCAGCATCTTACGACCTTCTTCACCTTCTCTCTGCAATTCCTCGAGTGCGGGGATCGCAATCGTAAGAAGCTGAATTATGATCGATGATGTGATATAGGGCGTTATGTTCAATGCAAAGATGGACATATTTTCAAATGATCCACCGGTAAATGCATTGAAGAAACCAAACGTATTGCCCTCACTTCCAAGAAGCTGTGAATACCACATATGGAAATTGGCCCTGTTAAATCCGGGAATCGGAAGCTGGCATCCAAATCTGATGACAATCAGAGCAACCAATGTAAATAAGATCCTGTTTCTGATCTCCTTGACTTTGAACGCATTACGTACCGACTCGAGCATTAGATCACCTCTGCTTTCCCACCTGCGGCTTCAATCTTCTCCTTTGCTGTAGCTGAAAAAGCATGAGCCTTAACTGTGAGCTTCTTTGAAAGCTCCCCGTTTCCGAGGATCTTAAGTCCGTCATAGCTGTCTTTGATGATACCCCTCTCGATAAGATCCTCAACAACTACTTCAGCACCGTCATCATATGCTTTGTCAAGTACGCTTAAATTAATAGCAATAATTTTCTTGCTGTTGGGGTTGGTAAATCCTCTCTTGGGAATTCTTCTGTAGAGAGGCATCTGACCACCCTCAAATCCTATACGCGGAGCTCCAGAACGAGCCTTCTGACCTTTGTGACCGTATCCGGCTGTTTTTCCGTTTCCGGAAGCGTGGCCGCGGCCTTTTCTGTAATTAGCCTTATGCTTCATTCCCTCCGCGGGTTTTAAATTAGATAATTCCATTTGTATCCTCGCATTCTGCTGTTAATAAACAGCCACATTCAGCTTTTATCAAATTTCCTCTACCTTTACAAGGTGAGCCACCTGCTTGATCATTCCGCGAATAGCATCATTATCAGGCTGCTCTACCGACCTGTAGGTCTTGTGCAATCCCAGTGCTTCAACTGTCTTCTTGTGCTTGGGAAGCGCACCTATTGTAGATTTTGCTAAAGTTATCTTTAATTTGCCTGCCATAACTTTCCTCCCTCTCAGCTTCTGATCTCTTCAACCTTCTTGCCACGAGCCTCGGCTACCTCTTCGGGAGTCTTCAGCTGTGAAAGAGCTTCGATGGTTGCAAGCACAACGTTCTGCTTGTTGTTTGAGCCAAGTGACTTTGTACGAATATTTCTGATACCTGCAAGTTCGCAGACGATACGAGCGGGACCACCTGCGATGATACCTGTACCTTCGGGAGCTCTCTTAAGAAGAATGGATGCTCCTCCGAATTTGCCGATAAAATCATGTGTGATTGAGTTCTGGGGATCCATTGCAACGCTGATTAGCTTCTTTGTTGCATCTTCCTTACCCTTACGGATTGCTTCGGGAATTTCTGCTGCCTTACCCAGACCTACTCCAACGTGTCCGTTCTTGTCGCCTACTACCACAAGGGCTGAGAAACGCATATTACGTCCGCCCTTAACAACCTTTACGACACGCTTGATGGTTACTACTTTATCTTCCAGCTCAAGGCTGTTTGCATCAATTTTAGTACGATTCATTGTCTTCTCCTTTCTCCTTAGAATTCAAGAC
>JAILOD010000045.1 GCA_024691015.1 Lachnospiraceae bacterium | reverse complement strand
CCGATTCCTTTGATCTGGGATAACCTATAAGAAGGAATGAAACAATACTTGTTATTTCCCAGAAGAAAAAGATCCAGGTGAGATCGTCAGATGCAATAAGGCCAAACATTGCTCCAAGAAATACAAAAAGCAGAGCCTGGAAATAATAACTGCGGTTTTGAATATCCTTATGATGTTCGTGATAAGAATGAAGATATCCTACGGCATATATACAGATAAGACCGCCAACCACCCCGACTATGGCAAACATGATCAGGGTCAGATTGTCGATCATCATTCGATTAACACCCTTGACCACGGTTTTATTAATATCCATATAAAGAACCGGTACTGTTCCCAAAAGAGATAACAGTATACAGTAATACTTTTTATATTTAATGGAAAGATACGTAACAAGCCCTACAAGAAAGACCTCTGCCGCCATTATTACATGCTCATACAGTTCGGCCTCTTCTATGAGTTTAATCCCTTCGACTGTATCTCCGCCCAGATATGAGGTAATGCAGAATATAACATCAGCTGCAATAATAACAAGGCTTCCGAGTACAACCAGAATTCCTCTTACCTTTTCATCCTTAACTATATATGTGATAAAAGCCATCACAAAGGGAAAGAAAATTAAAAATGCCAGATTGCTCAATTCACACCTCCGGTTTAAAGATAGCCCATATGCTCTAAAAGGATCCTTGTCCCTATCAGGATAAGAATGATCCCTCCCGCTATCTCCGATTTCTTTTTATATTTAAGTCCAAAATAGTTTCCTACCGCTACTCCGGCGGCACTTATTATAAATGTGGTAAAACCGATAAATATGGCTGCGGTAAAGATATTTACCTTCAAAAAAGCAAATGTAACTCCTACCGCAAGTGCATCTATACTGGTCGCCACCGCAAGAAGGAACATTTCCCCCGCATACATCTCTGCCTTCAGACGTTCATCATCTTTTTCAAACAGAGCTTCTCTTATCATATTTCCGCCGATGATCACCAACAGAATAAATGCTATCCAATGATCTATGGCTGTTATCTTATCGGCAAAAGCCGCACCGGCGAAATACCCTATTGCAGGCATTATGGCCTGAAACGCTCCGAACCATGCACCTGCCGTAAACATGGCTTTAAATGTAAGTTTATTCTGTGACAGGCCTTTACATATGGAGACCGCAAAAGCATCCATCGAAAGTCCCACTGCCAGAATAAACAAAGATAGCAGATCCAAATCTTACCAATCCTCTTCCAACACAGTCATCTCCAGATAGTCAAAATCTATATCATCTATAAATGAATCTTTTCTGAACCTCGTAAACGAGCCTTTTTGAAAATCCGAAATATTATTCTTCAGCCAAATCGGGGATGACAGATCAAACTCTCTGCACATTTCCTCTACGGCAGAAAAAATCTTGTGTGTCCTGGTATCGTTTTCATAATTTTCAACCGTAAGATCTCCGACCAGATGATTATCCCTGATCTTTCTGAACCAGAATCTCATAAAACCTCTCATCCGACAAATACGGCAAAATACCGATAATTGTTATTTTTTGACTAAATTATATATTATCATACTATACGTTTCCTGTCATTCCCAACGGGCAAAATAAGTTTTATCGCTTACCGCGGTCTCTCCGTCCTTAAGCTCATTGCCCTCATCATCATACCAGCCGGCAAAGCTCAATCCTTCCTCATTTGCAGGAGTTTCCCCGTCAGGAGATATCTTCTCCCCCGCCTTAACATTTATGCAGTCAAATTCAATTTCCCCATTCATAAGATATATCCTTACGTATTTAACGTTCTCCAGTAAAATCTCATCCATAAAATTCTTTCTCTTTTGGATGAAACTCTTTAAAACGGGAATATACTTTTTATATGATTTGTTCTTCTCCATCGGGCCGCCCGGGTCTATCTCATTCTGATATCTAATATCGTCCATTTCCGCAGAAGCAGCTATATACTCAGTATATCTGTCTATCCCGCTCTCACATAATTCATCTATCCGGGGAGCAAATTCCTCTTCATAAAGCTTTATAACTACACTTACAAAATCTTCA
>JAILOD010000030.1 GCA_024691015.1 Lachnospiraceae bacterium | reverse complement strand
AGATGGCCCGCTTAAAGGCTGATCGCAGGCGGGGCATAAAACGGAATCGGGTTTGGAACCGGAAGGATAAATGAATTGAAAAAGAACAGCTTTAATTTTGGAAATCTGATCGAATATACGGTGCTATACATTATTTTTGCCGTGGTAGCTCTCGGCTTTTTCCCATATTACAAAAAAATAATGATATTCGTAAACGGAGAGCTTTCGGATTATTATATCGCCGTATTGCTGCAGGGGTTTATCAAAGGTGAATTTTTGACGGAACACGCAGGGATCATATACAATGCAGTCATTTTTCTTATGATGTATCTTGCGGGGTATTTATGTTTATATACTCTGTCGGTATTTAAACTTTCCCGAAATATTAGCCTGTTAATCTCGTTTTTCTATATGTTCTCATTTTTCTCATTGACCATCGCCTTTACGCATCCGGATATCATAGTACTGATGATGATCATTCCGGTCATTGCCTGCTGTATCCATGACATAGCCGGAAATTATAGGAAAAGCGAAGGTAAAGGTTATATGATGGCGGGAATAGTGTTCGGTGTATGTATGCTGCCCTTTGCGGCGGTGCTGTTAAAAAGAGTTCTTTCGGGAAATGCTGTTGCATATGTATCGAATGTTATTCAGAGAATGGATAAAGAAGAGTATATGTATCTCATCGCGGCGCTTGTGCTTTTTGCCGGGTTTGTTATTGTATCGTTAAAGACGGGCGCTAATGGAAGAGGCTGGCTGTATGTGGGAATGGCAATACTTCTTATGTATTCGTATTTAATTGCTTTTAATGAGTATTCGCCCTTTAAGAATTTTGTAATAGACACGGATTATATTTCATATGTAAATGTTAAGGGAAGCATGGACGGAATAAAAGAAGGTCTGCCCGGAGGGATCAATACAGGCTTTATCCCTATGGGGATCATTCTCTGCATTTTGTATATGATCTGTCGTGAATATATCTCTCGAAAAGAAAAGACGGAGAAGCAGGCATGAAAGCAATGGAAGTTTTTTATAACAGATTAAAAGAGAAAAAGTATTACGTAGTTCTTTTATATACAATAGTTTATTTCCTGTTTCTTTTTGTCGTGTTTTTTATAAGCTTTGGTGACGGGAAAACCATTGTCGGAGGCGGGGACCCCGTATCGGAAAACTATACCTCTCTGATGTCAATGTCGAGAGTGTGCAAGGCCTTTTTGACACATGTATTCAAGGACTCTTCGGTGGCAATTCCGATGTGGAATTACGGGATAGGTTTCGGTGATGATATCCTGACAACAATGAATTTTTATGGTTTTGCGGATCCGGTGGCCATAATTTCGGTGTTTTTTCCGGAAAACGCAATGGGAATGTGCTTCTGGCTGATATATGTCATTAAAACATATGTAGGCGGACTTGCATTCATGCTTTTTGCAAAAAGACACAGGGCAGGAGACAACGGAGCACTCTTGGGTTCTATGGTGTATGTTTTTTCAGCCTATGCCATATGCTACGGTCCTACACTCCTTGCCTTCCTTACGCCGGTAACATATTTTCCGCTGATGCTTTTGGGAACGGATGAGCTTCTGGATAGGAAAAAGCCCGGGCTTTTGATAGTATCCACCGCGCTTTGCGCCATAAGCAATTTTTACTTCCTTTATATGAGCGGTATCGCTGCGGCTTTTTATGCCCTGTTCAGATATTTTACAGAAAACAGGCCTTATAAAATAAAGGATATTTTGCTGACCGTCAGAAATTTTGCACTTGCATATCTTTGCGCGGCATTAATTTCCGCCGCTGTACTTCTTCCGGTAGTTGCACAGATGCTGACCTCCACAAGGCACTCATCAGAGCACAGGATAAATGTTTTTTACAGCCTGGTTTATTACCTTAAGTTCGTGCTGGGATTCATATGTGCCGAAACTCCTAAAAACTGGACAATGATGGGATATGGGATGGCTTCGTTCCTGTCTGTAGTAGTTCTTTTTATGACAGGAAAAAAGTACCTGCGTACCAAAGTGGCATTTATAATTTCGAGCCTGTGCATGCTCTTACCTGTAGGCGGATTTATTATGAACGGGCTTGGATATCCGGCTAACAGATGGTCATGGGTATACTGCCTTATCGTATCTTACACGGTATCGAGAATGTATGATGAGTTTTTATCCTTATCGGATACAATGCTCAGGGTGCTTTTTGCGGCAGGTATGCTGGCGTTAATTTATTGCATTCTTACACCTATAACCAGAACCGGGGACAACTCAGTAAGTATTATAGCGGCAGGGCTTATACTCCTGATAATGATAGCGTTTTTGTGTTTTATCAAAAACAGAAAAAGGCTTCTGTTTTTTACTTTATTGATATGCATACTGATCAACTCCTTTACACTCTCGGTATATAACATAATCGGGATAGGTGTCAGAAAAGGTGCATCCTCCAATTATCTGTCAGAAGGCGATCTGGAATATTTCAGATCCAATTTCGGTATGAATAAAATGCTTGAAGAAGATGATAGCGAATATCGTGTTGAACAGATAAGTGAAGCAAATGAGATTCGTAACCTGGGAGTGATTGACGGAGTAACTCGGGCAAACATGAATTTTTCGCTTACAGGGGCACAGATCAGTAAATATCTCATAAATAATTATATTGTCTGTGAGCATACATTTAAATACAACGGGCTTAATAAAAGGACGGCGCTTCTTGCTTTATCATCCTTTAAATACTTAATATCCGGAAACAGGAATCTTGCCGAAAGGAGTCCCTTATATAAGAGTACGGGAAAAAGCAGCACTGTTCGTGAGAATCCGCTCATACCTGCGAAGGAAAGATACCTGTATGAATATACAGATCAGCTGCCAATGGGTTATGCTTATGACAGAAAAATATCCTATGAGGATTTTCTGGAGCTCTCTGCGGCAGAAAGACAGGAGGTGCAGCTTAATGCTGCCGTAACGGACGGAAGCTCGGTTCCCGATTACACACCGGATTTCAGATCAAAGAGCATAATGCGGGATTATGTTATGGATCCGTCCATTGAAGGGGATCTGGAGGATATGTCTTCGCGTTCAAGCAACAGTGAGATAACGGTATCGATAGATGATTTCGAAAACAGTGAACTTTACGTGGTATTCAAGGGAATTGATTTTGCCGGATATTCCAGAAGAGATTGTTTTACGGACGAAGAATGGGCTTCACTCCCAATCAGCGACAGAACATTGATCGGAATGGATGACCTTGAAAACGGACAGATAATGTCGGCCAGAGTAGTAGCTGAATACGGAGACAGAAGCGGGGAATTCAAATATGTGAATAAGTATTACCAGTATTACTGCGGCCAGGATGATTATCTGATAAATCTGGGTTATTTTGAAAACGGCGGTGGAGAATTAAAGATCACGCTAAAGGATGCCGGAAGGTATCATTTCGACAGTATAGATGTTGTTGTAATGCCTATTGAGGAAATATCACAGAGAGTGGATGAGCTGAAAGCCTGTGTGATGG
>JAILOD010000338.1 GCA_024691015.1 Lachnospiraceae bacterium | reverse complement strand
AATCTTCCCGATGAGCTTATCGAAAAATCCGAAATTGAAAACCTTACGGATATGGATTCGCTCAAGAGTGCAAATATAATCAAGCATAAGCAGAAGCTTATAATAACAACGGACAGTGTTTCGGATATTCCGGAAGAGGTTTTGAAGCAGCATAATATTATGTGCATGCCCTATTATGTTGTGACCGGAAACGGAAGGTTCAAGGATAATTCCGAGATCAGCCAGTCTAATGTCATTGAGTGTCTTCTTCAGGATAAGGATTCTGTAAAGAGTGTCTGCGGAAGCCTTGATGAGTACGAGAGATTCTTTGCACAGGCTCTGAACCTGGGAGAAAAAGTGCTGCATGTGGCTACAAGCAGGGATATAAGCTTTGGTTATGAGGTTGCGCTTGAAGCGGCCGAGAGCTTTGGTGATGTCACTGTATTTGATTCAAGGCAGATGTCTGCGGGAGTTGGTCTGGTGGCTCTTAAGGCAGCCGAGCTGGCAAAATTTATATACTCCCCGGAGGAGCTTTCACGAAAACTGATACAGTATATTCCCCAGATATCCACATCATTCATAATTCCGGACTTTTCCTATGTGGAGCAGAGGAGGATGCCGGTTAAGATTTATACAAAGCTGGTGAATTCTTCCAATTCTCATCCGGTTGTCCGAATCAGAAAGGGAAAGATATTTTTTGTCGTAACCTATATGGGAGACTATAACCGCACCATACAGCGTTTCATTGACAGGACCTTAAAAAAGACGGATGATATAGACGACAGTGAATTGTACATAATGCAGATGGAGCTTTCGAACGACAGGCTTGAATTCATAAAAAGAGAAATCGAAAAACGTATACATTTTAAGAAAATACACGTGCTTCCGACGTCTGCCGCTATTGCCTGTAATTCCGGGCCGGAAAGCTTCGGTCTGGTATTTGAAAGAAAGGATAAATAAGCAGTTTAAATACCGGTGAATTCGTATTCTCTTTCTTTTTTATCATCAAGAGGGAGCATTGCATTTTTGCGGACCCTGTAAACCTTGCCTTTGGCAAGCCTGATTATTGAAGGGCCGGTCTTTATAAGGTTCTCAAGATTGTTTATTAATACTGTGTAATGTTCGTTGTCGATAGGAAGAATATAATCGTGGACATTGTGCTCGGTGGAAAGAACGGCAAAACCGTTGATATTAAAACGGATGCCCTGAAAGGAACAGATTTCACGGTTAATTTCGCCGTTTACGTCGACACAGGTGAAAGATAAATACATTTATTTTCCTCCTTTATGAGCTCTTGCGATATTATTGTAATCGAATGAATAAGCACGATATTTACGTTTATATAATCATATCATAATTTAGTCGAACGTAGTAGAAAAATGTTATTGTCCGGTCCCGGGCCCCGGCACACCTGCTGCGTGGTTACGGGCCTGTATATCAGGCGAAAAAATATAAGGAGACAAAGAGATGGTACTGGAAAACAGGATATGGGCAGCAAACGATGAAAAGGGTAATAAGCTTTTTTTGTCGCCCAAAATGGCAAATCGTCATGGCCTGATCGCAGGAGCAACGGGAACAGGTAAAACCATAACCTTAAAGGTTCTTGCCGAGAGCTTTTCGGATATGGGAGTACCCGTTTTTCTGTCGGATGTGAAGGGAGATCTGGCGGGAATGGTTTCACCGGGTGAAGACAATTCGGGAATGCTGGAGAGAAAAGAGCGATTCTCTCTCAATGAAAACGGGTTTGATTACATCGGATATCCCGTTAACTTCTGGGATATATACGGAGAGAAAGGCATACAGCTGCGAACGACCGTTTCCGAGATGGGTCCGCTCCTGCTTTCACGGATTCTGGATCTGAATGATCTTCAGACGGACATACTTTCGATTATTTTCAAGATAGCAGATGATCGTGATCTTTTGCTGATAGATACCAAGGATCTCAAGGCTATCCTTAATTATGTATCTGAAAATTCAAAGGAATTCTCGGAGGATTACGGCAATATCAGTAAAGTGACCATATCGGCGATCCTGAGAGCTGTTGTTTCTCTTGAAATAGACGGTGGAGATAAATTCTTCGGAGAAAGAGCACTGGACATTATGGACCTGTTCAGTGTCTCTCATGATAAGGGTGTCATAAACATTCTTTCGAGTGAAAAGCTTATCGGTAATGTGAGACTTTATTCCATGTTTTTATTGTATCTGATGAGTGAGCTGTTTGAGACACTGCCTGAGGTCGGAGACAGGGAAAAGCCGAAAATGGTGTTCTTTTTTGATGAAGCACACTTGTTATTTAAAGGCGCGCCCAAAATACTGATCGAAAAGATCGAACAGGTCGTTAAGCTTATAAGGTCCAAGGGTGTCGGGATATATTTCGTTACACAGACTCCTTCTGATATACCGGACGGGGTCCTGTCACAGCTGGGAAATAAAGTGCAGCATGCACTCAGGGCTTATACGCCGTCTGATCAGAAGGCTGTTAAGGCAGCAGCTGCCTCCTACAGGGAGAATCCGGAATTTGATACGTATGAAACTCTGCTGGCTCTGGGCACAGGAGAGGCAATAGTTTCTTTTCTGGATGAAGACGGCGTGCCTGCAATGGTACAAAAGGCATATATCCTTCCGCCACAGAGCAGGATGGGTGGCATAGATGAAAGCCTCAGAGACAGTGTAATGAAGGATAGCTTATGTTATTCTAAATATAAAGAGGCGATCGACCCCGATTCAGCCTATGAATTCTTAAAGAGAATGGGCCTGGAGGAGGAAGAGGCAAAGCAGAAAGAGGCCGAAGAAGCAGCAGCCGAAAAACTAAGAACAAAAGAAGAGGCGGCAGCACAAAAGGCCAGAGAAAAGGAGGCTGCGGCTGAAGAGAAGGCTCTTAAAAAGAAGCAGGAGCAGGAAGAAAAAGCGAAAAAGAGAGTGGTCAAAAACGTTGGCAGCTCGGTAGCCGGAACCGTCGGAAGGGAGGTGGGAAAGGCCGCCGGGGCGGGCTTCGGAAGAATAGGCAAGACCATAGGAGGGAACATAGGAGCCAGCCTCGGAAGAGGGATCCTCAGTACATTGTTTAAGCTTTAAAAAATATAAATAAAGCATTTTATAAGGAGGGAAATATGGTTTTATTTATTATAATACTTGTTATTTTAGTGGTGATACTGTTAAATGTACGAATAGTACCACAGGCATCGGCCTTTGTTATCGAGCGCCTCGGAGTTTATCATTCAACCTGGTCGGCAGGTCTTCATGTAAAGATACCTCTGGTTGACCGTATAGCGCGAAAGGTGCTTCTTAAGGAGCAGGTTGCGGATTTTGCTCCCCAGCCGGTCATAACAAAGGATAATGTTACCATGATGATCGATTCCATCATTTATTTCAGGGTTGTTAATCCCCAGATGTATGCCTACGGTGTGGAAAATCCCATTAATGCCATGGAAAATCTTACGGCAACAACCTTAAGAAACATTATCGGTGATATGGAGCTGGATGCAACGCTGACCTCAAGAGAGAGAATAAATGCTTCCATGCTTCAGACCATAGACGAGGCTACGGACCCCTGGGGTATCAAGGTAACCCGTGTGGAGCTTAAGAACATCATGCCTCCGGCAGCCATAAAGGATGCGATGGAGAAGCAGATGAAGGCGGAAAGAGAGAAGCGAGCCGCTATTCTTACGGCAGAGGGTGAAAAACAGTCGATGATCCTTGAAGCTGAAGGTAAGAAGGAAAGCGCGGTCTTAGATGCAGAGGCTGCAAAGATGGCTACGATACTTGCGGCAGAAGCCGAAAAGGAAAAAGAGATGAGGGAGGCTGAAGGTAAAGCTCAGGCCATTTTAGAGATACAGAAGGCCAATGCGGAAGGAATTGACATGATAAAGGCAGCCGGAGCGGATGACGCGGTTATAAAGCTGAAGAGTCTTGAGACGCTTGCACGCGTGGCGGACGGACAGGCAACAAAGATCATCATTCCGTCAGAGCTTCAGAATCTTGCAGGTCTGGTAGAGAGTGTAAGAGAAATCAAGTGAGGATAAAATAAAAATATGGACGAAATAATAGGATCAATTCTGTCTAACATCCATGGGATCCTTGTTGTTATAATCCTTGCAATTGTAATTTACAGGACGGTAAAGGCATCAAATTCTTCCCGGGCGGGAAGACAACGTAAGGCGCCGGATGACACCGGGTATTCAAGGGACAGGGTTAATGACAGGGTAGATAAGTCACGGCAGCCGTCGACATTTTCATCTGACGGTCACAGGATCGATAAGGATGAGGATCCAACCTGTGCAAAGTACGGGCATGTTCATGAAAACGTGCCCGAAAGATATATAGTTCATGATGAAGTGCCGGAAGGGTATTGCATTCTGAACGGTAAAAAAGTTAAGCTTAAGGAAGCAAAAGATTATTAAAAATACGGAGGAACTATAATGGATTACGCAGAAGAATCGCTGAAGCTTCATGAAAAATGGGGAGGAAAGATAGAGGTTATATCCAGAGCACCTGTATCCACAAAGGACGATCTTTCTCTTGCATATACGCCGGGCGTTGCAAGGCCCTGCCTTGAGATACAGAAGGACATAGACAAGTCATATACACTGACCAGAAGGCATAATCTCTGTGCGGTAATAACCGACGGAACCGCTGTTCTTGGCCTGGGAGATATAGGTCCCGAGGCCGGTATGCCGGTTATGGAAGGTAAATGTGTGCTCTTCAAAGCCTTTGGCGATGTGGATGCATTTCCTCTTTGTGTAAAATCCAAGGATGTTGACGAGATCGTAAATACCATAGCACTGATCTCGGGCTCCTTCGGAGGGATCAACCTTGAGGATATTTCCGCGCCCAGATGCTTTGAGATAGAAAGAAAGCTGAAGGAACGCTGCGATATTCCGATCTTTCACGACGACCAGCACGGTACGGCGGTTATTACACTTGCCGGGCTTACGAACGCACTTAAGGTTGTAGGAAAGAAAAAGGAAGAAGTAAGGGTTGTTACCAGCGGAGCCGGAGCTGCGGCTATTTCGATCGTAAAGCTTTTGATCTCTGCCGGGTTTAAGGATATAACCATGTGCGACAGGTCCGGCATCATTTATGAGGGACGTGAGGGCTTGAACTGGATAAAGGAAGAGATGTCTCACGAAACAAACAGAGAGATGCGTAAAGGCAGCCTTGCGGATGCATTAAAAGGAGCCGATGTATTTATCGGTGTTTCGGCACCGGGGCTTGTTACCACGGAAATGGTTTCAACCATGAATCGCGATGCGATAATCTTTGCCTGTGCAAATCCCACACCCGAGATATTCCCGGACGACGCAAAGAAGGGCGGGGCAAGGATCGTATCTACGGGAAGAAGTGATTTCCCCAATCAGATAAACAACGTGCTTGCATTCCCCGGTATCTTCAGGGGTACCTTCGATGTGAGAGCCTCGGATATAAACGAGGAAATGAAGATGGCAGCGGCCAAAGCTCTTTCCGATCTCATTTCGGATGATGAGCTGAACGAGGATTATATCATTCCCAAAGCTTTTGATCCCAAGGTTGGACCGGCAGTTGCCAAAGCAGTTGCAGAAGCGGCAAGAAAGAGCGGAGTAGCAAGGATCTAGGTTTATGCAAATAAAAAAGGTTTATGCGATTGATTTTATAAAAGCACTGGCCTGCATTTTAATATTTCTTTACCATTGTAATACCATCCTTCCGGGTGAATGGAAGTTTCTGACATTCTTCGGACAGGATATGGGAAACAATCTGTTCTTTATGGTAAGCGGATTTGCCCTCATGCCGGGGATAGTGAAAACTCCCCGGCAGAAGGCTTTTTTCTGGTATCTGAAGCGTTTGAAACGTATTCTTCCGATGACGCTTATCGCCTATATCGCATCTTATTTAACGGGATATTACAGTTTTAAGGATCCTGCCCAGTTATTTGCAGTATTTATATATCCGACACTTTATTGGTTTATAACTGCGATCCTTGTATTTTACGTACTTTTATTCATTTTAACAAAACTCATAAGTGCAAAGATTAGGATTTTTATCTGTCTTGCTCTGGCAGTATTGTATATCTTGAGAATCGAAAATGCCGACAGGCTTTATGTTATAGGTTTTCTTGCAATGCTGACAGGATATATGGTAAGAGAGGCTCTTGAAAAAAATACAGCCCGTTTCAGCGGAGCAGAGGGGTTCGCCCTTCTTGTAGCAGTTTTGATCTATGCGGCGGGGAAAGTTTTTGAATTAAGTTATGTTGACCATATACTTTCGGGGATCCTTATCCTTGTCGGTGTGATCTCTGTCGGAAGTCTCGCTCTTTTCATCGGTTTCCACCTTCAGGAAAAGACAGGGAAGGAGATTGGGACTGGTTTACATAAAGCTATAAAATATATCGGAGACATGGCCCTGCCTCTCTATCTTGTTCAATGCTTCCATTCGGGAGCCATAGGATTTTATCTTAGCCGGAATGTAAAATTCCCTCTTTCATTCCTGATCAATTTCGTGATCGTTTGGTCAGTTGGCAGTCTGCTTCTGCTCATAGATGCATTAATTTCCGGATTCATCCTAAAAAAAACCCATTAAATATCATTAAATCTCTTTAATAAAATCTGCTATTAATTTGCTATTAATTATAACAAATTATATAATATTAGTTCAGGTTTGGCATAAATATGCTTAAATTTTACATCCTGCCTGAATTACAGTGTCTAATATGCAAATACGGGAGATAAGATATGAGTTATGCAGATAAGGTCTTTAAGGAAATGTGTGAAGACATTTTGAACAACGGAACCGATACAAGAGGAGAAAAGGTAAGGCCTAAATGGGATGACGGGCAGTCTGCCTACACTATAAAGAAATTCGGAGTGGTAAACCGTTATGACCTTTCAAAGGAATTCCCTGCCCTGACCTTCAGACCGGTTGGCTTTAAAAACTGCATAGACGAAATACTCTGGATCTGGCAGAAAAAGTCCAATGATATTCACGAGCTTAAAAGCCATATCTGGGACTCCTGGGCTGATGAGTCCGGTTCCATAGGAAAGGCCTACGGTTATCAGATGGGTATAAAGCATAAATATAAGGAAGGGGAAGTTGATCAGGTGGACAGGGTTATCTACGATCTTAAGAACAACCCTTTTTCAAGAAGGATAATGACAAATATGTACAATCATCATGATCTTTCCGAAATGGGGCTTTATCCCTGTGCTTATTCAATGACCTTTAACGTTTCTCAGAAAAAAGGGAGCGACAAGCTGGTTCTTAATGGCGTTTTAAATCAGCGTTCACAGGATGTGCTTACCGCAAATAACTGGAATGTTGTTCAATATGCCGTTTTAATGCACATGTTTGCCGCTGTCTGCGATATGCAGGTGGGAGAGCTGGTTCATATGATAGCTGATGCGCATATATATGACAGACACGTGGATATCATAAAAGAGCTTATAACCAGAGAGCAGTTCCCGGCACCCGTATTTAAGATGAATCCGGATATAAAGGATTTTTATAAATTCAGTGTTGATGATTTTTCACTGGAAAACTATAAGACCGGTGAGCAGGTAAGGAATATTCCTGTTGCGGTTTAAGTGTGAAAAATATATAATTAATTAGTTATGCTTCATAATTTTAGACTATTTGATCAATAAATGACGACAAGGAGGTGAGACGTATGGAAGCCGAAAAAAATATAAAGCATCTCAGTACGGATTTTTCGAGAGACCATGTAATGGACTCAAGCGGTTTTACGTCTCCCGAAGAACTGTATAACAACCTTGTCGCCTGTGTTAAAAAATACCATCCCTCAGATGATATAAGCCTTATAGAACGTGGCTATGAGATCGCCAGAAGCGCTCATGAGGACCAATACCGAAAGAGCGGAGAACCCTACATCATCCATCCCTTAAGTGTCGGGATAATCCTGGCTGATCTTCAGCTCGATAAAGAGACCATAGTGGCCGGGCTTCTTCACGATGTGGTAGAGGATACAGAATGGACAGATGAAGATGTATCACGTGAATTCGGTACGGATGTGGCCCATCTCGTTGACGGGGTTACAAAGCTCAATAAGCTTAAATATCACGGAGATAAGATTGAGTACCAGGCCGATAATTTAAGAAAGATGTTCCTTGCCATGGCAAAGGACATAAGGGTTATCATGATAAAGCTGGCGGACAGGCTTCACAATATGAGAACCCTTCAGTATCAGCCGCCTGAAAAACAGAAGGAAATAGCGAAGGAAACCCTTGATATCTATGCACCCATAGCTCAGAGGCTGGGTATTTCAAAGATCAAGGTCGAACTCGATGATCTTTCGCTTAAATACATAAAACCCGAGGTATACGACGATCTGGTAAGCAAGATGAATGATGAAACCAGCAGTCGTGAGGAGTATGTGGCCTCGATAGCAAAAGAGGTAGGAGATAAGATAAAGGAAGCCGGGATAAAGGCTGAGATCTCCGGCAGGGTTAAGCATTATTTTTCCATCTACAAGAAGATGGTAAACCAGAATAAGACGCTCGACCAGATATATGATCTTTTCGCAGTCAGGATCATAGTGGAATCAGTCAAGGACTGTTATGCGGCACTGGGTGTCATTCATGAAATGTATAAACCCATTCCCGGGCGTTTCAAAGATTATATCGCAATGCCCAAGCCCAATATGTATCAGTCGCTTCATACCACGCTGATAGGGCCTACAGGCCAGCCCTTTGAGATACAGATAAGGACTTATGAAATGCACAGGACTGCAGAATTCGGTATCGCAGCCCATTGGAAATATAAAGAGGCATCGGACGGCAAGCACCCCGACGAAAAGGAAGAGGAGAAGCTCTCCTGGCTCAGACAGATCCTTGAATGGCAGAAGGACATGTCGGACAACAGAGAGTATATGCAGGTATTAAAGAGTGATCTGGATCTCTTCTCGGATTCGGTATACTGCTTTACTCCCTCAGGCGATGTAAAGAACCTGCCGGCGGGATCAACACCGGTGGATTTTGCCTATTCGATCCATTCGGCCGTTGGAAACCGTATGATAGGTGCCAGAGTAAACGGCAAGCTGGTAAACATCGATTATCAGATCCAGAACGGAGACCGTATCGAGGTCATAACCAGCCAGAATTCCAAAGGACCGAGTCGTGACTGGCTCAAACTGGTTAAAAGCCCTCAGGCTAAGAGTAAGATAAACCAATGGTTCAAGAAGGAATTAAAAGAAGACAATATCATAAAAGGAAAAGAATCCTTCCAGGAATATATGAAGAGCCATTCCATAAATCCCGCAGACATTATGAAGGCGGAATATATGGATGTTGTAATGAAAAAATACGGACTTAAGGACTGGGACAGCGTTTATGCAGCCATAGGACATGGTGCCTTAAAGGAAGGCCAGATCGTTAATCGTATGGTTGAGGCCTTCAGTGCCGAACACAGGAAAAACCTGACCGATGAAGAGGCCGTGCAGGAGGTTGTGGATAATAATGCACATCATAAGCCGCCCCGCCATAACGGAGGTATCGTTGTAAAGGGAATAACCGATGTGGCCGTAAGATTCTCAAAATGCTGTTCACCCCTTCCGGGAGATGAGATCGTGGGATTTATAACCAGGGGAAGAGGAATATCGATTCACCGGACGGATTGTGTAAATGTGATCCATATGTCAGAGATCGAACGCGGAAGGCTTATCGAAGCAGAGTGGCAGAATCCCGGTGGAGAGAAGGCAGATGAAGAATACCTTGCAGAGCTTAATATCTATGCCGCAAACAGAAACGGCCTTCTTGTAGACATCACCAGAATATTTACGGATATGGAGATCGATATCAACTCCATAAATTCAAGAACAAGCAAACAGGCCATAGCAACCATATCGATAGCATTTAATATTCATAATACCGGCGAATTGGACAAGATAGTGACTAAGATAAAGCAGGTAGACAATGTTATCGATATAGAAAGGACATAAAGGATGATCAAAGTTAAGCGTATGATCATTGGCCCGATAGAGACCAATGTTTATGTGATTTCCAATACCGATACAAAGGAAGCGATCTTAGTGGATCCTGCCCTCAATGGCGACCGTATATATGATTATTTTGAAGAAGAAGGGCTTAAGTGTGTAGCAGTATTCATTACACACGGACATTTCGATCATGTATCGGGGCTCGATGAGTTTAACGAGAAAGCGCATGCAAGTGTATATGCCTGTGAAAAGGAAAAATATCTTCTTTCCGATGCACAGCTGAACGGCTCGGCAGACAGCTTTGGAGTTGGTGAAGGACCTGTTTTTGTTCATCCGGACAGATATTTAAGAGACGGTGAAACCTTTGAGCTTCTTGATCGTACCTGGCAGTGCATATGGACGCCGGGACACACACAGGGCAGCTGCTGTTTTTATCTCGCCGAAGAAAAAATGCTCTTCAGCGGTGACACTCTTTTTGAGGGAAGTGTGGGGAGGACCGATCTGGCAACCGGTTCCATGACGGAATTGTTAA
The DNA here is from genome assembly GCA_024691015.1 of Lachnospiraceae bacterium. GTDB lineage: Bacteria > Bacillota > Clostridia > Lachnospirales > Lachnospiraceae > NK4A144. The sequence goes on along the minus strand of JAILOD010000338.1, from coordinate 5,801 downwards.
ATTCGATAAATTTAAAGCTGAAGCCTCTTCCCGATGACGTGGATGTATTTCCCGGTCATGGCGGTTTTACAACCATCGGTGATGAGAGAAGCTATAATATGTATTTCAACTGGAGCGGGGTGCAGCTCCCTCCGGATGATGTTGATACAGTGTAATTTAAGTGTAGATTATTTTTAAGGAGATTATGAAAAAATGGCTCTAAAGAAGACGCCTGTAACAGGAATGAAGGACATTACCCCTGCGGAAATGGAGCTTCGAAATTATGTTATGGATCAGGTTCGTTCCACATACACAGGCTTTGGTTTTACTCAGATCGAAACCCCTGCGGTTGAGCACATCGAAAACCTTACATCAAACCAGGGCGGAGAAAATGAAAAGCTTATCTTCAAGATATTAAAGCGCGGAGAAAAGCTGAATCTCGAAAAAGCGGGATCGGAAATGGATCTTACGGATTCTGGTCTTCGCTATGATCTGACGCTTCCGCTTTCCAGATATTATGCAAATAATTCCAATGAACTGCCATCGCCCTTTAAGGCTTTGCAGATGGGGAATGTTTTCCGCGCCGACAGGCCGCAGAGAGGACGTTTCAGGCAGTTTATGCAATGTGATATAGATATACTCGGTGATGAGAGTAATCTCGCCGAGATCGAACTTATTCTTGCAACCACCACCCTTTTAAAAAAGCTTTCGTTTAAAGACTTTACCGTAAGGATCTCCGACAGAAGGATCCTTACCGGTATGGCTTCCTATTGCGGTTTTGAACCGGATCAGTATGATAACCTTTTCATTGTACTCGATAAGCTGGACAAGATAGGGACGGACGGTGTAAGGGAAGAGCTTTTAAAAGCAGGTTATTCCGAAGACAGTGTGGATAAATGCATGTCCCTCTTTAAGGAGGGAGACGGCAGTGTTAAGGCTCTTAAGGCCTTCTGCGAGACTCTCGGAGATAAGCTTAATGAGGGAACGGCCGAATCACTGGTAAATATAATAGAAACCGTGTTATCCTCAAGCGACGGCGGGTTTAATATAAGCTTTGATCCGGTACTGGTACGCGGAATGGGATATTACACGGGTACCATATTCGAGATCACCACGGCAGGCTTCAACAGTTCCATAGCCGGTGGCGGAAGATATGATGAAATGATCGGAAAGTTCTCGGGGCAGAAGACACCGGCCTGTGGTTTTTCCATCGGCTTTGAGAGGATAATCACAATGCTTGCCGAACAGGAATTCAAGGTTCCCACTGCGTCGAAAAAGATAGCCTTCCTTCTGGATAAAAAGCTGGATAACGCATCTCGCGCGAATATCATAAAAGAAGCCATGGCACTTCGGGCTAATGGCGAGAGAGTTCTTGTTACGGCAATGAAGAAAAACAGAAAATTCCAGAAGGATTCTCTTGAAAAAGAGGGCTATACAGAGATAAAGGATTTTTATGCCGACTGAACCGGCAGGATTTTATGAATAGTAACAGATAAGAAAGGGAAGAAAATGTTTCAGTCAAGGACACATAATTGCAATGAGCTTAGGGCCTCAAACGCAGGTGAAAAGGTAACCCTGTGCGGATGGTTCGAGAATATAAGAAAAGTAAGTAAGAATCTGGGATTTGTTGTTTTAAGGGATTTTTACGGAACCACCCAGATAGTTATAGAGACCGAAGAGATGATGAACGAGCTCAACGGGTTAAACACGGAGAGCACCATTCAGGTAACGGGTGAGGTTCGCGAGCGTTCTTCAAAAAATGCAAATCTTCCCACCGGTGATATCGAGGTTGTACCTGAAAAGATCACCGTATTGGGTAAATGCCGGTATAACGAGCTTCCCTTTGAGATAAACCGTTCTAAGGAAGCAGATGAGAATACCAGGCTTAAATACAGATATCTGGATCTGAGAAATCCGGCTGTTAAGGAAAAGATCGTGCTCAGGAGCAGGATAGTTTCAGAGCTCAGAAGCGCAATGGAGAATGAAGGCTTTATGGAGATCACGACTCCCATTCTTACCAGCTCTTCACCTGAGGGAGCAAGAGATTATCTGGTTCCGTCCAGGCTGCATCCCGGTGAATTTTATGCGCTTCCCCAGGCACCGCAGCAGTTTAAGCAGATACTGATGACCGCCGGTTTTGACAGATATTTCCAGATAGCACCCTGTTTTCGTGATGAGGACGCAAGAGCGGACAGATCTCCGGGTGAGTTCTACCAGCTGGATATGGAAATGAGCTTTGCGTCACAGGAGGATGTGTTTGAAATTATAGAGAGAGTCCTTCCTCCGGTATTTGCCCGTCACGGAATATATAAGAAAGCATCGGATGCACCCTTTAAGAGGATTAAATATCTGGATGCACTTGACAGATACGGTACGGATAAGCCTGACTTAAGGATCGACCTTATAAGTGAGGACGTAACCGAAGTTCTTTCGGGCTGTGGCTTTGGTCCCTTTGAGGAGGGAAATACCATAAAGGCAGTTAAAGTCACCGGTTTTGAAGCGTCAAGAAAGGCCATCGACAAGATAATGGCTGAGACCGAGGTAATAAGCGGGAACAAGGCCTGTTGGTTCAAGGTGGGTGAAAACCTCGAATTTACCGGCGGTATCTCCAAGTTTTTAACAGAGAGACACGACAGGCTGGTTGAAGCGCTTTCATTAAAGACCGGCGATTTTGTGGCAATGGCAGCGGGTAAGATAAATGCGGCAAGAAAGACGGCCGGAGTTCTTATAAAACTCTTAGGTGCTGCCGCAGAGGGTCACATGAATAAAGAATCCTATGAATTCTGCTGGATAGTTGACTTCCCTATGTACGAGATCGGAGAAGAGTCGGGCGAGCTTGAGTTCTGCCATAATCCCTTCTCAATGCCGCAGGGAGGTCTTGATGCACTTAAAAACGAGGATCCTCTGAAGATACTCGCTTACCAGTACGACCTGGTCTGCAACGGAGTAGAGTTATCCAGCGGAGCGGTAAGAAACCACGATCCGGAGATCATGATAGAAGCCTTTAAGCTGGTAGGGCTCGGAGAAGAGGATGTTAAAAAGAAATTCCCTGCAATGTACAATGCATTCTGCTACGGGGCACCGCCTCATGCAGGTATTGCACCAGGTGTGGACAGAATGATCATGCTGATCGCCGGAGAGGATTCCATAAGAGAAATAATCCCGTTCCCCATGAATAAGAATGCACAGGACCTTATGATGGGTGCTCCGGGAGAAGTTGATAAGCGTCAGCTTGAGGATGTGCATATAGCTATAGATATAAAAGAGGATAAGGCAGATGGCTGAGGACGTAAAAGAAGTTCCCGGTATAAAGATAAAGGAGCCGGACAGGGCTCAGATTGGGGATGACGATGTTCTGAATTTTGTACATTATACCTATGGAGAACCTTTTTTCGGTTCGTTCAACGGTATGAGGTACCGTTTGGCCAGAGATCCTTTAAAAGATAATAAAGACGATGAAGAAAAAAAAGACCCCCGCTTTAAGCTTTCCGTATGGGAGGAGCCTTTTTCCTATGACAAGGCAGACGAAAAATCCATAGAGGATTATTATTTTGAGTTCACCGAGGACGGCAGAAAAGAAGCGGTAAAGAAGATAAACGAACTATACACCGGCAATATCGAACGCTGGAAAGATGCAGAGGAAAATGGTATCAGGAGGTTACTAAACACATGAAGACAAAGATCACTGAAATGCTCGGAATCGAATATCCCATCATACAGGGCGGAATGGCCTGGGTTGGTGAGTATCATCTGGCTTCTGCCGTATCACAGGCAGGCGGCCTTGGCATAATCGGAGCCGCATCGGCACCGCCCGAGGTTGTAAGGGAGCAGATAAGAGAGGCAAAGAAGCTGACGGATAAGCCTTTTGCGGTAAACGTTATGCTTATGAATCCCAATGCCCCCGAAGTTGCAAAGATAGTAATCGAGGAAGGCGTAAAGGCGGTTACAACAGGTGCAGGTAACCCCGCACAGTTTATGGAGGAATGGAAGAAGGCCGGAGTCAAGGTAATCCCTGTAGTTGCTTCAGTGGCTATGGCAAAGATGCTTGAAAGAGCCGGGGCTGACGCAGTTGTTGCCGAAGGTATGGAGAGCGGCGGACATATAGGCTCCACTACTACAATGTCACTTGTTCCTCAGGTTGTGGATGCAGTAAATATTCCCGTTATAGCGGCCGGAGGTATAGCAGACGGCAGAGGAGTTGCAGCGGCGTTTATGCTCGGAGCCGAGGCAGTACAGATGGGAACCAGGTTTGTGGCATCAAAGGAGTCCATCGTTCATGATAACTACAAGCAGAAGCTTATAAAGGCTACGGATATTGATTCCGTTATCACAGGTAATTCCACCGGTCATCCTATCCGTACCATAAGAAACAAGATGACAAAGGAATATCTGAAGCTTGAAGAGCAGGGAGCAGGTCTTGAAGAGCTTGAACAGCTGACGTTGGGAAGCTTAAGGAATGCGGTTATAGACGGAGATGTGGTAAACGGCTCCGTTATGGCAGGACAGATTTCAGGTATGATACATGATGTGCAGAGCTGTGAAGAGATAATAACGAGCGTTATGACACAAGCTGAAAAGCTTATGAAATTAGCATAACATCATTAAAGATATAAAATATCGGTCGTAATTATATGCAATACTTTTTAGATTAAGGAGGAGTTTTTAAATGGGAAAAATAGCCTTTGTATTTCCCGGACAGGGAGCACAGTATATCGGAATGGGTAAGGATTTTTACGATAATGTTCCCGCATCCAAGGAGATATTTGAGGAAGCAGGCAACGTTACCGGACTGGATATACCAAAGCTCATTTTTGAAGAGAACGAGGATATCAATAAGACCGAGTTTACGCAGATAGCCATGGTTGCAACGGAAATAGCCATATTCAAGGCTGTTATCGGAAGCGGAGTCGATTTTGATTTTTCTGCGGGGCATTCACTGGGTGAATATGCTGCGATCATTGCGACAGGAGCCGGAGATATCAAGGATGTTTTTTCACTCGTCAGAAAAAGAGGCATATATATGCAGGAAGCTTATCCCACAGGCGGGGCAATGTCGGCCGTGCTTGGCGGAGATGAGGCAATGATAGAAAAGGTATGTGAGGAAACAGAGGGCATAGTTTCAATAGCAAATTACAACTGCCCGGGACAGATAGTTATCACGGGTGAAAAGGCTGCTGTTGATGCAGCGGGTGAACGTCTGACAAAAGAGGGTGTAAAGAGAGTGGTTCCTCTTAAGGTCAGCGGACCGTTCCACTCGGCTCTTATGAAGGATGCCGGAGAGAAGCTGAAGGCAGATCTTGAAAAGGTAAGCTTTAAGGATCCGGTTTGTCCTTATATAGCAAATTACACTGCAGACAAGGTAGAGAAGGCCTCCGAGATCCCCGGACTTCTGGTAAATCAGCTTTCGGGCTCCGTTCGATGGACAGAAACCGTAGAGCTTCTTATAAAGGAAGGCGTGGATACCGTTGTTGAACTCGGGCCCGGACACACTCTTGCAGGCTTTAACAAGAGGATCAGCCGTGATATCGTATCGGTTAATATAGAAAAGTACGAAAATCTTGAAGAAGCAGTAAAGACCATAAAGGCAGCAAGGTAAAGGGGGAAATATGGATAAGAAAACAGCACTTGTAACCGGAGCAGGCAGAGGAATAGGAAGACAGATAGCCATAAGCCTCGCAAAAGCAGGATATTATACGATACTGAATTATGCACATTCCGCGGCTGCTGCCGAAGAGGCTCTTAAGGAAATAAAGGACGCCGGTGGCGACGGAGAGACCATGCAGTTTGACGTAGCAGATTTTAAAGCGGTTGAACATGCAGCG
>JAILOD010000299.1 GCA_024691015.1 Lachnospiraceae bacterium | reverse complement strand
CCTTTTTCACAAGGCCTGCCACGCTTTCATTCATTGCCTCTTCTATATCGTTATCTGAAAACTGCACTTCATCACTGTTTCCGTTTGCCGCAGCAATGGTTTTCATAGTGGAATATCTTCCGGCACTTACGCCTAATTTCTGTGCCTCGTTTCTTTCAGCCTTGGATGTAACTACGGTATAAACCTCAACCCTGCCGTCAAGCTCTGCCTTTGCGGCATTCTGCACCTCTTCGGTGATCTTTGTGGAAGATGAAGTGTTACCGGCTGTAATACCGATAAGCATAACATTATCCTTATCATCCGCTATATAGTGCTCATTTTCCATAACCCGGGCAGTCTCGGAAATGGTTTTTGATATATTTGAATTCTTAATACCGGATTCCTTAAGCTCCTTTACAACGCTGTCGGCATCTTCATTTAATGCTTTTACGTTGATAACCTTATTGGCTCTGTTTAACGTGTATTCCAGCGAAGGATTTACATCCACCGAAAGATAGGACGCAGCCAGAAGGTTGTTATAGGAATATAAACCACCGCCGACAAAAAGTGCAACCACCGCAGCGGCCACTGCAACAGTCCTGGTAACCAGAGAGCTGTCAAGAATGAAATCAAGAAGCTTTTTCTCCGGAACTTCAATAGTTTCGCCGACTCTGTATACTTTATTCAGTTTTACAACGGTTCCGTCCTCTTTCAGTATGGCGGATGTACCGTTTCTAACCTCCAGACACAGGCCTTTCATTTAATTACCTCTTTCACAAAGCCTAAATATTCTTCAAGCATGGGGAAATCTCCTCTTAAGATCTCCGCTGCCGCTATTATGTATTTTCTGTGGCGCTCTATTATCTTTCTGTTTACTTTTGTGTCTGCACAGAGCTCCTTTATGGGTAAAGCCCTGTTTTTCTGCATAAATTCAAAAAGATAATCCTCCCCGATAAGATCCGCAACGACAAGAGCCGTACTGCGTTTTGTCTTCTCCGCCTTAGGGGAAGCCTCTATAAGATCGTAAAACGAAAAACCGTAATTTGAAAGGATTTCCTGCATTACATCTATTTCATCCTTAACGGTAATGCTGCCGGGTATATCTTCGGTTTTTACGGTACCGAACACCGGCGGGGCAGAATCCATACTATGAGCCCGTACAGCAAGCTGTATGGGTGTGTTTTCCGTTTCTTCTTCTATTTCTCCATCCATGGAATAAGGTTCTACCGGAATCTCTTTAGAAAACCTTGACTGGGAAGTCATGTGATCCAGCAGACGTCGTTTTATGACCAATGCGGCAAACTGCGGAAAAGGACCTTTTTCCGCGGAATAGGCTTTTACTGCTTCGTAAAAGGCTATCATCGCCACCGAATACTCGTCATCTCCGTCCGTGATAAATCTGCCTGTGGACTTGCTGGCAACTCGCAGAATAAACTGCTTATTCTGTTCAATAAGACCTTCTAGAGCCTCATCATTCTCCCGTGATGAAACTACCTGTCTGGCCAGCTCGTCATCAAACACAGCCCGACCCCCGAAATCGAATTTTTAGATATAGATAAAGTATAGTTTTTATCTATATGTTTGTCAATTAACAGGGGCATATGTATCACAGCCTGCACTACGGTCCAACGACCGCGTTTACGATCTGCAGACTGTGATAACTACACCGGACACCTTTCGGCGTCTCCCTAAAGTTCACCTCTCAAATAAACCTTATGGTTATATATTCTGAAAGACAAAATAAAAAAATGGGGTGGTGCCCCATTTTTTATTTTAATATTTTTTATTCTAATATTTTCCTATTACTTTAATATAGTCCTCGCTCTTGTCTCTCATCAGCTCAAGCCCTTTGATCATATCATTAAAATCAAATTCATGCGTGATCAGGGGTTCAACATCAAGCCCCTGTTCTATACGTCTGATGATATAATGCCAGTCATCATCCTCGCTATGATCAAAGTGTGATGAAAAAGATCCCTTTATGGTCAGTTCCTTTTTAAGTATCCTGTCATAACTGTCCTCAAAAAGATTCAACTGTGCATCAGCTTCGTTTACAAGTACTATGCTTCCACCGGCCTTCAGCCCGCAGGCGGCATAGTTTAAGGTTTCGCTTGTTCCGGAGCACTCAAAATAAACATCTGCTTCCCCGGGAAACTTATCCTTATCTGTAAAGTCGATGATCTTTTCTTCATCAAGTCCCAGCTCTATTGCCTTTTCCTTTTGATATGTCTTTTTCCCTATAGCATAAATATCAGAATATCCT
>JAILOD010000333.1 GCA_024691015.1 Lachnospiraceae bacterium | reverse complement strand
TATAAATATCAACCATGAGTTGGTAAATAGCCATAGCAATATATCATAAAATGCCGTATAATCATTTTGAGGATTTTTCGGGAAAGAATTGTAATAATAGATGAGAATTACAGGAAAATCAGGACCGGAAGGGACCGGCTGAAGGAGGGAGTGAAGATACTGTCAGAACCGGACTATGTTGAAAAGCTGAAATTCCGGAACATACTTGTAGAGGATCCAAACGGAGTGGAACTGGAATTTGTGACCAGAGATAAATAAATACTTTAATTTAAGTGCCCGCTTAAGGCGGGTTTTTGGGTGCAATCTGTTTTTTGCATGCATTAAATATCATTAATATTAAAAGGAACAGCTATATGAAAAAATTAACGGAAAAGCCGGATTACAGGATAGTGCTGTGCATTATATTATTTTCAATTCTTGCTATATCATTAATACTTAGAATAAGTGAGGATGATGAAATAGAAATACCATATAATATAATGAAGGCTACAGATGATGCATATATTAATGATGAATTGGGAATCATAGATGTGCCTGCCGGAGGAGTAAATGCAGAGGATAAAATATATGCTAACATAGGTAAATATGCTTTTTTGCAAGGCAGATATGATATCAGGATAGTACATGCATGTCCGGAAGATAGTGTTCTTACAATTAAAGACGGAAGCAGGATAATACAATCGGTGATTCTTCCCGGTAAACAATCCGAAACAAAGACAGAAGTTTACCTTGATGAAGCAACAGACGATTTTTTAATGGAGTTTTCATACAAGGGGAAAGAGAATATACAACTGAAACAGGTAATAATAAGGACAAAGGGCCTTTTTCACATTGATTCCCTGATTTCCGGGATTTTACTCATAATCATTCCCTGTGTGATCATTTATATCAGAAAAAAAAATAAGAATTTCATGTATCCATTGATAGGTATAGTTTTTGCTGTCATACTGGTCAGTGCGCCTTTGTTTTCAGGAAGTTATGTGGGTGGATTTGATATAGGTTTCCATTTAATGAGGATGGAAGGTATAAGGGATGGGCTGCTGGAAGGAAAATTTCCGGTAGTAATATATCCGGCAGCAAAATACGAACACGGATATCTTGGGGCATTATATCCAAGCTTATTTATGTATATACCTGCCCTGTTGAGAATTATAGGAGTATCCGAGCCAAATGCATTTAATATTTTTGTTATAATGATCAGTTGCTTTACAGGTTGGTCTGCCTATGTTTCTGTTAAGGGGATAACCGGTTCAATCGATGCTGCTTTTGCTTCAGCTGTTTTATATTGTTTACTGCCGTTCAGAGTTTATAACATATATGTTGGTTCTGAGATTGGAGCTCTTCTGGGGATGGCTTTTTATCCTCTTGTTTTGTGGGGAATATATGAGATCCTTTTGGGGAATTTCCAAAAATGGTATATTTTGACACTTGCTTTTTCCGGACTTATAGAATCTCATGTACTATCAACAGTTTTTATGGCTTTACTTTGTCTGGTATTGCTTTTGATCTTTTCAGGATCAGTCCTGAAAGAAAAAGTACGTATAGTGGCTTTGGTAAAGTCGGCCGTATGCTGTATTATCATAAATCTGTTTTTCCTGGTCCCGTTTTTATATTATCAAAAGGATATCAGATATAACGAGGTTTTGAGAGATAAGGATCCTGTCAGATATGCGCTTTCCATAGGAGAATTATTCAGACTGGATAACAGAGATACTTTGTATCCGACAGCCGGAATTGTGACTGCTGTGATTGTTTCTATAATTGCTTATTATTATCTATGTGAAAAATCCGAAAAAACGGATACTGATGAAAATAAAAAAAGAGTAGAAGAGTTGATCGCTGTATTCAGTGCTCTGGGCGTGATGTCATTGTTTATTGCAACATCTTTATTTCCATGGAAGGGCTTGAAAAAAATTGAGAGTATATGGTACATGATAAAAATAATACAGCTTCCATGGAGAACCCTAAGTATAGCAGGAATCCTTTTGTCAGTAGCTGTGGTCGTGATTGTATTAAATAGCAGTAGTCTGCAAAAAAATGGATTTGTAATAATCGGATTTATCGTTTTGCTGTCTTTAGCCAGTGATATGGTTATCATTGATGATATTCGGACTCAGGCATATAGTAATGATAAGCTTATGGGAGGCTGGAACTCGGACTTTACGGATGAATATACACCCCATAATTATAAATCCGATGCTGAAATAGAGAAGGATACAACCTATATAGTAACAGGAGATGTGGACATTTTTGATTATAAAAAAGATGAAACAAGAATTTCCTTTTCTTATAGTTCAAAGAAGGGGGGATCAATCAGGGTTCCGTTGATCTATTACAGAGGATATAATGCTCAGACATCGGGAGGTGAGAAACTCAGCATATCTGAAAGTGATATAGGAACAATAATGATAGAACTTCCGTTAACGAAAGGAGATACTGTTGTGCTGGAGCACATCGAGCCGTGGCATCTAAGAGCAGCTGAACTGATATCGTTTGTCTTTTTTCTTGTATTTATAGTAATGCTGATAATAAAAAAGAAAAGCCGGGAGAGTAAATATGGGAATATTTGAACTTTTGCTGCTTGCTGTCGGTCTTGCAATGGATGCTTTTGCGGTATCCATTTGCAAAGGACTTGCAGTTAAGAAGCTGACAATAAAAGAATGCATGATATGCGGTATATGGTTTGGACTATTTCAGGGTATAATGCCCTTTGCCGGCTTTCTGGTGGGTACGGGTTTTGAGAAATGGATCAATATCGTAGCTCCCTGGGTGGCCTTCATACTGCTGTCCCTCATCGGAATAAATATGGTCCGGGAAGCCTTTTCCAAAGAAGAGGATAATGAAAAGGATGATTTCGGTTTCAAAACCATGTTTCTGATGGCGGTTGCAACCAGCATCGATGCTCTGGCTGTCGGTATCACCTTTGTAGCTGTTCCCGTTAAGGTCCTTAATACGGGCAAATTTCAAAACACTCTCTTTGCTGTTATAATAATAGCTCTTGTTACATTCATAATTTCCGCTATAGGAGTCAAAATAGGCAATATGTTCGGGACACGTTATAAATCAGGCTCTGAGGTCATGGGCGGAACTATCCTTATCTTCATAGGACTGAAAACTCTGATAGATTTCCTTGACAGTTCGGGAGCCATGAGTGATTCGGATACGGTT
>JAILOD010000320.1 GCA_024691015.1 Lachnospiraceae bacterium | reverse complement strand
CTTAAATGAGGCTTTGAGCAAGGCGGCAGAAACAGCAGGGGAACAGGGAGAAGTGCCGGCACAGGAAGAGATCACAGCAGAAGGCAAACCGGCAGGGGAGAATGCAGTCATCCAAAAGGACGGAGTGATTTTAGAGCAGTCATCTGTTTCCAATGAAACGGCAGCTCTTACAGACGGAAGAGGAGCAGAGGTTACGAATGTTAAGGCGCACGTTACCACCGACCTTAAAGCTCTTCTCGGGGAAGACGGTGTGAAGGAACTTAAAGCTCTGATGGATAAGGCCGGTATCCCCGAGGAGCTTACCGAAAAGGTGTCAAAGGGCGAATACACTACAAAGGATGCGCTGAATCTTCTTCGTGCGGCATCGGAAAACGACACTCTCTCGAATGAGATGAAGGGAGAGCTTTCCGCCCTCTTAAAATCCGGGCCTTACAAGGCACTTGTAAAGAATGAATTTGCCAATTCGTTTTTAATGAATCCTTCCGATGTTGCCGATAAGGAAAAGGTTAAGGATTATTATTCAAAGCTAAGTGAAGATACACAGAGACTTTTGCAGATTCTTAACGGCTCGGCTGATAAAAATGCCGTCGCTGCAGGAAAGGATGTTCAGAATCTGAAGAGCAATATAGATTTTATGAATGATATGAACGCAGCCCTGACCTATATACAGCTACCGCTTAAGATGGCGGATAACAGTGCGCACGGAGATCTTTACGTCTATACGAACAAAAAGAATCTGGCAAAAAAGGACGGAAATGTTTCCGCACTTTTGCATCTGGACATGGAGCATTTGGGAACCATGGATATCCACGTGTCGATGAATGCGGAAAAGAACGTTAAGACACATTTCATAATGCAGAGGGAAGAAATGCTGGACTTTATAGCAGCGCACCTTCACGAACTGGATGAAGCACTTAATAAGCGTGGCTATTCAATGAAGAGCGATGTTTCGCTTAACCGCGAAGAAACCTCCGTGCCTGAGCTTATGTTTAAAAAGGGTACCAATGCCCGTCTGATACAGAAAACCGCTTTTGATGTGAGAGCATAATATGGCCGATAACAAACAGGAAAAAGTAAAGACCGCAGTCGCGATCCAATATGTTCCCGGTGAGGTGGCACCAAAGGTTGTTGCCAGTGGAAAGGGACATGTAGCGGAGAAGATCATTGAAGAGGCAAAAGCCGCCGATGTACCGCTTCACGAAGACAGCAAGCTGGCGCAGACTTTGTCCAACCTTGAAATAGGAGAGATGATCCCGCCCGAGCTTTATGAAGTGGTGGCCGAGGTTCTTGTCTTTGTCGACCGTATGGAAAAATTAAAGCATAAACTGGATATGAACAAATAATGGCAGAAACGGATAATACCAGAGAAAAGGGCGCAAGAGAGGAAGAGCTTGCAGCCGGATTCCTTGAAAAAAACGGCGCAAGGATATTAGAGCGCAATTTCAGAAACAGAAGAGGAGAGATCGATATAATAGCTCTTGAGGGTGACGACACTCTCCTTTTTATTGAGGTTAAATACAGGAAAAGCGATATGAGAGGGCTGCCCGCAGAGGCCGTAAATTATAAAAAGCAGAAAACAATATGTCGTGTGGCTGATTTCTACAGGGCAAAAAACGATCTGGATGAAAGCTTCAAATACCGTTTTGATGTGATCTCCATTACAGATAAGGGTATCACACATTTTAAGAATGCATTTTCCTATATTCCCCGATGATCAGAGAGAATTGAATTATTTTATGCCTTGCAACAAAATTGTGATAATGATACCATATCAAGGCAGGTATATATATCATCCGGGATGCCCTGCCTCTAAGCAAAGCGTAGGCGGGGCAAGAGACTTGAATAAGCGAAAATATGTGAGGTAAAACATATGGCAATGACCGAATACCTTGAAAACAGAATGCCGCTTGCACCTCTTAAGCTGGTCATAATGGACAGCATTAAAGAGCTTGGTGATAAGGTTAATGAGCATCTTGTCCGTTTCAGACAGGACATCAACCAGCCGCACCGAGATTCACCGGCCTTTCAGGGCTATACCATGAATGATTTCAATACCTCGATTTCCATACCGCGTTTTTCATCGGGCGAAGCGAAGGCGTCGCTTAACGAATCGGTAAGAGGAAAGGATATGTATATACTGACGGATGTCATGAATCACTCACTGACATACGAATTATACGGATACAAAAATATGTATTCTCCCGATGACCATTATCAGGATCTTAAACGTGTCATCGGAGCAACTGCCGGAAAGGCGCACCGTATTACGGTTGTAATGCCTTTTATCTATGAGGGCAGGCAGCATAAAAGGGCTGGAAGAGAGTCTTTAGACTGCGCCATTATGCTTGAGGAGCTTACAAACATGGGTGTAAACCGCCTTATCACGTTTGATGCTCATGACCCTTCAGTGCAGAACGCAACACCGCTTTGCGGCTTCGATAATTTTACACCGTTCTACCAGTTTTTACGTGCCATATTAGGCAGTGTAAAGGATATGGTGATCGATAAGGATCACACGCTTGTCATCTCACCGGACGAAGGTGCTTTAAACAGGGCCGTTTATTTTGCATCCGTCCTGGGTGTTGATACCGGTATGTTCTACAAGAGAAGGGATTATACAAAGGTAATAAACGGAAAGAACCCCATAGTAGCCCACGAGTTTTTGGGAGACAATGTAGAGGGTAAGGATGTCATCATCGTAGACGATATGATCTCCTCCGGAGGCAGCATGATAGATACCGCAAGACAGCTTAAGGAAATGAAGGCCAAGAGAGTCTTTATCTGCTGTACCTACGGGCTTTTCACGGACGGCACGGACGAATTTGACGATGCGTTTAGACATGGCTATTTCGATAAGGTAGTCATTACAAATCTGTCCTACAGACTGCCCGAGCTTCTTACAAAACCCTATTATCTTGAAGCGGATATGAGTAAATTCCTTGCCTCCATAATTGACTTTTCGAATCACGACGTTTCAATGGACAAGGTAATCACTCCCACAGAGAAGATCCACAATATCCTTGAACGTTACAATAAGGGAGAGGATACTGAGATCTGATATCCCTCCCCTGGGTTTTACAGCCATGAAAGAAAACAGACACATCGTTAGATCGGTCATTCCCGGAAGTATTGCCGAAGAGGCAGGTATAGAGCCCGGAGATGAGCTGATCAGCATTAACGGAGAACCAATTGAAGATATTTTTGATTACCAGTTCCTTGTCGAAGACGAGGAACCGGTTCTTTTGTTGCGTAAATCTGACGGAGAGGAATGGGAGCTGGACATAGAAAAGGATGAGGACGAGGAGATAGGCATCATTTTTGAAAACGGTCTTATGGACGAGTACCGCTCCTGCACAAATAAGTGCATTTTCTGCTTTATAGACCAGATGCCTCCCGGAATGAGGCAGACTTTGTATTTTAAGGATGATGATTCACGGCTTTCCTTCCTGCAGGGCAATTACGTGACGCTTACCAATATGAGCGACCACGATATAGAGCGGATCATAAAATACCGTCTCGAGCCCATCAATATTTCGTTTCAGACCACAAATCCCGAGCTAAGAGTGAAAATGTTAAATAACCGCTTTGCGGGAGAGTCTCTGAAGAAGGCACAGATATTAAAAGAGGCGGGAATCTCGATGAACGGGCAGATCGTGCTCTGCAAAGGAGTTAATGACAAAGAGGAGCTTGAACGGTCCATAAAGGATCTTACAAAGCTTCTTCCGAATCTCTACAGCGTTTCCGTTGTGCCGGTGGGCTTGAGTAAATACCGGGACGGGCTCTATCCTCTCGAGAAATTCACAAAAGAGGATGCCGAAGAGGTAATAGATCTGATCCATGACTGGCAGGACAGATTGTATCCCGAGTACGGCACCCATTTTATCCATGCGGCAGATGAGTTTTATGTTCTTGCCGGACGGGATGTTCCCGCTGCGGACACCTATGACGGCTATGTCCAGTACGAAAACGGCGTGGGCATGATACGCAGCTTTATAGACGAATTCGACGAGGCCTTCGCTGAGCTTCCCGAGGATGAGAGCATAAGCCGGCATGTATCTTTGGCCGGAGGACTTATAATGGCCCCGTTCATTCAGGATATGACGGTGAGGTTAAGATCCAAATTGAAGAATGTTCAGGCTGTATATTACCCGATAGTAAACGAATTCTTCGGAGAGGATATTACGGTGAGCGGGCTTTTGACCGGAGGCGATATCATAAAACAGCTTAAGGGGAAGGACCTGGGAGAGGTGCTTTACCTTCCTGAAAATCTTCTCCGGGCGGGAGAAACGGTTCTCCTTGACGACGTTACCTTAGACGATATTGAGCGTGCTTTACAAGTAAAAATCAATATTGTAAAATCAAGTGGTTATGATTTTGTAGAGAAAATAGGCGGATTAACTTAAATTAAGAGGTAGTTATGGCAAGACCGATAGTAGCCCTGGTGGGGCGCCCGAATACGGGAAAGAGCACCCTGTTTAACGTGCTCGCCGGAGAGCGTATCTCCATTGTCCAGGATACACCGGGCATCACAAGAGACAGAATATATGCTGACGTCAACTGGACTGGCAGGAATTTTACGGTAGTGGATACCGGCGGAATAGAGCCGGATTCCAAGGACATAATATTGTCGCAGATGAGAGAGCAGGCACAGATCGCCATTGATACGGCGGACGTTATAATCTTTATAACGGATGTGAAGGCCGGGCTTTCTGATGCGGACCTTAAGGTTGCGGATATGCTGAGGCGTTCCCACAAAAAGGTCGTGCTCTGCGTCAACAAGGTGGATAATTTCGAAAAATCACAATATGATGTTTATGAGTTCTATAATCTTGGAATGGGCGAGCCGATCGCAATCTCCGCAACCCAGATGAAGGGATTGGGAGATCTGATGGACGAGGTCGTAAACAATCTTCCCGAAAAGGATCCTGGGGAAGAGGATGACGACAGGATAAAGGTTGCCATAGTCGGAAAGCCGAATGTGGGGAAGTCCTCCATTGTTAATAAACTGATCGGAAGTAATCGTGTGATCGTCTCCGATGTTGCCGGCACAACGCGTGATGCGGTGGACACCGAGATAAAGCACGACGGACGTGATTATGTTTTCATAGATACAGCCGGATTAAGGCGGAAGTCCAAGGTGGACACATCTCTTGAGCACTATATGATACTTCGTACCGTGGGTGCCGTGGAGAGGGCAGATGTTACCGTAATAGTGATCGATGCAAACGAGGGCGTTACGGAGCAGGATGCAAAGATCGCGGGAATCGCCCACGACAGAGGAAAGGGCTGCATCATTGCCGTCAATAAATGGGATCTTATAGAAAAGAACAATTCAACAGTTAAGGAATATACTGAAAAGATCAGGAACACCTTATCCTTTATGCCTTATGCACAGATCATGTTCATTTCGGCCGAGACGGGACAGCGCCTGCCAAAGCTTTTCGATATGATAGACATGGTTGTGGACAGTGCAACAAGGCGTGTTCAGACCGGAGTCTTAAACGAGATAGTAACCGAGGCTACGGCGCTTCAGCAGCCTCCGTCTGACAAGGGGAAGCCGTTAAAGATACGTTATACCACGCAGGTTGGGGTTAAGCCGCCCACATTTGTCGTTTTTGTCAACGACAGGGAGCTTATGCATTTTTCTTATTTGAGATATCTTGAAAATAAGATCAGGGATGCCTTCGGTTTCGTAGGTACCCCCTTAAAATTCGTAGTGAAAGAAAAGGGAGGGGATATGTTATGATCCTTTTGCCTAGGCTGGTATCGGTACTCGTAGGTTATTGTTTCGGCCTTTTTCAGACCAGTTATATCTTAGGGCGCCTGCACGGGATAGATATAAGAGAGCACGGCTCGGGAAATGCGGGCACTACCAATACCCTGCGTACCATGGGTAAAAAAGCAGGTGCAATGACATTGCTTCTGGATATTCTAAAGACAATGGCTGCAATGTTTGTAGTATATATCATATTCAGAAATGATCATCCGGACAGGATACTTCTTTTCGAGATATATGCGGGAGCAGGTGCAATTTTAGGGCATGATTTTCCTTTTTATCTGGGCTTTAAGGGCGGTAAGGGAATCGCGGCAACGGCCGGTCTGGTATTGGGGCTTCATGATCCCATTATAATCCTTATAGAAGCGATCGTTTTCTTCGGAATATTCTTTACCACTCATTATGTGTCGCTTGGGTCTTTGGGGCTTTATGTCGGTCTTCTTTTATGCGTTATAGTTTTTGGGCAGCTCCATATTAACGAGTTTAAGTCGATCGCACAGGGTGAACTTATTGAGATTTATGTTATAGTATTTTTACTGGCCTGTCTGGCATTTTACCAGCACAGGGCAAATATAGTCCGTCTTATGAATGGAACGGAAAGAAAAACATATCTCGGAAAACACAAAGATAACTGAATCACAGGAGGTGCATCATGAAAATCGGAATGATAGGTGCGGGAAGCTGGGGAACTGCGTTGACCTGGCTTTTAAGCAACAACGGTCACGAGGTTACGATATGGTCTGCAATAGGAGAAGAGATCGATATGCTGAATACATATCGTGAGCAGAGACAGAAGCTTCCGGGTACTCTTTTAAACGAGAATGTGTCCTTTACAAAGGATCTGAATGAGGCCGTTAAGGGGAAGGATCTTCTTGTTCTTGCAGTACCGTCACCATTTACAAGGTCTACGTGTAAGCAGTTAAAACAGCATGTTGAAAATGATGCACATATAGTTAGCGTTGCAAAGGGTATAGAGGATCACAGCTTTATGAGGCTGTCGGAAGTCATTATGGATGAGATACCTTCCGCCCGTGTTACGGTGCTCTGCGGACCGTCACATGCCGAGGAGGTTGGACGTGGTCTGCCGACACTTGTGGTTGCCGGGTCTGAACGAAAAGAAGATGCACATCTTGTTCAGGATACATTTATGTCAGAGGTCTTCAGGGTTTATACCTCATCCGATGTTGTTGGTATGGAGCTTGGAGGTGCCCTGAAGAATGTGATCGCTTTAGCTGCCGGAATTGCCGACGGCCTGGGATACGGAGACAATACAAAGGCAGCTCTTATCACAAGAGGAATAGCAGAGATTTCAAGGCTTGGAATTGCCTGCGGAGGAAAGGAGACCACCTTCTCGGGGCTTACCGGAATGGGTGATCTTATCGTTACCTGTGCTTCCATGCATTCAAGAAATCGTCAGGCAGGAATCCTTATAGGCCGCGGGCTTGATTATGAAAATGCAATGAAGACCGTAGGTCAGGTGGTTGAGGGTGTGTATTCCGCTAAGGCTGCAAGAGGGCTTGCCGAAGTTCACGGGGTTGAGATCCCCATAATAGAAGAAGTAAATAAGGTTCTTTTCGAAGGTCAGAAGGCATCTGACGGTCTCAAGAACCTTATGCTGCGCGAAAAGAAGGATGAGGATTAAGCCATAACAGCTCCCATAAAATCCTTTGCGAGAGTGGGCTTGTTCATTACATAGCCGTGTATGCCACGTACGCCGTGGGCTTTGAGGTCTAAGGCCTGACGGATGGCGTAGTCTACACCGGCCTTGTACATGTCCTCGGGATTTTCTGAATATTTTGCGACTATATCCGAGAAAAGCTTGGGTATTGATGTGCCCGAAAGGGAAACCGTGGTGCCAAGTTGTTTTGCACTTGTTATCGGCATGATGCCGGCACTTATCGGTACATCGATGCCGAGCTTTTCTGTTTTTTCAAGCAGCTCATAGAACCTGTCGTTATCGAGGAAGAGCTGGCTTATGAGAAAATCACAGCCACTTTCAACCTTTATTTTCAGGGCGTCTATATCGGCCTTTGTGCTGATTGCTTCGAAGTGCTTTTCGGGATAGCAGGCACCTGCAGTCTCCATAGAGCTTATGGATTTGATAAACTTTATCATATCAGATGCATACTCAAATTCTCTTGAATTGAATTCTTCATCCGTCATAGCCTTTGGCCTGTCCCCACGAAGGGCGAGAACGGAGGTTACACCTGCGTCCTCAAGTGCCTTTATCCCGCTTATAAGCTGCTCTTTTTTGAAGCCTACACAGGTCATGTGCGCCAGTGCTTCTATGTTGAGCTTGTTTTTTATATAGGAGGCGATATCTACATTTTTTACTGCGTTTGAACCGCCGGCCCCGTATGTTACGGAAATAAAATCCAGCCCCAGCTCGCCGAGCGAATCCAGGCAGGCAAAGATCTTATTGAATTCATCATCCTTTTTGGGAGGGAACACCTCGCATGAGTAAACGATATCCTTGTTTTTATATAGCTTGCTTATCATAAATATGCTCCTTATCTGATCAGCTTGATCGACTAATGAATTATACCACCGGACAACGTGTTTGTCTAAATGCTAAAATTCAGCGGCCTTCCGAATCACTGAATTTTAACGCACTTTGCCCATGAAAAATCGCCTTAGGCGATGGGCAAAGTGCCGTCTTCCTACTGTAAAGCCCGCAGCTTAAGCAGTAAGTGCGTGGCTCGGGTTTGAACAGTAACGTCCTAAATTACTTGTAAACTTGATAAAATGCGTATATTATCGTAACATAGTAAATAATATGTGTTAATAAGGTACAGGTAACACCGGCCGTAATTACACAGATAATGATTGGTATGGAGGTGCGTATGGGCAAGTATAAGGTGCTGATCATAGATGATATGGATACGGTCATCAGCAGGGCAAAGGAAATAATCGGAGACCGTTATAAGCTGGCCGTTGCATCCTCTGTGGATAATGCAATGGACAAGATCAAAAAGGATCCGCCGGATATTATTCTGTGTGATCTGAATATGCCTGAAACGGACGGCTTTGATTTTTTCGGGAAGCTGAAAGGATCAAAATATAAGGATATTCCGGTAATATTTGTTGTTCTGGAAACTTCGATCATTACAAAAACAAGGGCATACGAGATGGGGGTTGTGGATTTCATACAAAAACCCTTCGTACCGTTTGAAATGTTCAAGAAAATAGAAACCCAGCTTAAGCTTAAAGAGATCGGATGGCAGTTTAAGATGTAAGCGGGTAAAGTTAAAGCTAAAGTAAGAAAATATTAAAAAACCAGTTAAAGAATAAAGTTATTATTCAAAAGGGGGATAAAAATGTTTACCAGTATTAATGCCATTGAAGGCATAGATGCGGAAGAAGCAATTGCTGCGATCGGAGATGAGGATATCTACACCGAAGTAGTCAAGGTTTATTACGAAGACGGAGAAACAAAACTTAAAGAGATAGAAAAGGCCCTTAAGGATACAGAATACCAGCTATATACCGTATACGTGCATGGCCTGAAAAGTGCCAGCAAATCAATTGGAGCCTTTGAGCTTGCGGAGAAATTCAAGGCGCTTGAAATGGCCGGAAAATCCTTTGAATTTGATTACATTACCGAAAATAACGATGCGGTGATCGAAGAATATAAAAAGCTTTTATCGGCACTCGGCAACATTTTCGGTTCGCAGGCCGCAGCAGACGACGGCGAGGACATGCAGAAGAAGTTTGACGATTACACTAAAGAGCTGGATCGTGCGTTAAATCTTAAAAATGCCGCAAAAGCCGGAGAAATTGTTGAAAAGATGCAGAACGAAGGCTTTACCGATTTTGTCTTTTCATCTCTCGAGGAAATAATGGACGAGGCTGAGGCAGGAAATTTCGATGATGCCACAGACCTTCTGGATGACCTTAAAATGGCCGGAGAATTTTCCAGTTTATGGTAAGACTGAATAAATACATAGCTCAGTGCGGCGTCACCTCAAGACGGGGCGCCGATGCCCTCATAGAAGAAGGCCGTGTGACGGTTGACGGAGTCAGGGCACAAAAGGGACAGATGGTGACGGGAAATGAGGAGATACTCCTGGATTCCCGTCCTATTTATGTGGAGGAAAGAAAGGTTGTTTTAGCCTGCTATAAAGAAAGAGGTGTTGTTACCTCTTCGGTGAGCCAGGCTGAAGGTGAAAGGAATATAATTGACGAGATAAGCTACAAAAGCCGCATCTTCCCGATAGGAAGGCTCGATAAGGACTCCGAGGGGCTTATACTTCTTACCAATGACGGAGAACTGGTAAACACACTTCTTAAGGGTGAGGGAGGTCACGAGAAGGAATACGAGGTAATTACGGACAAGTTTTTAAAGGATGAGGATCTAAAAAAAATAGCCGCGGGCGGGCTTAAGCTCATAGAGGATTCAGAGAGGCTGTCAAGGCCTTGCCGGATCACAAGAACAGGGGATAAAAGTCTTAAGATAATACTGACTGAAGGGATCAACCGGCAGATCAGAAGAAGCCTTGAGCTTTTCGGTTATAAGGTTATAAAGCTTAAAAGGATAAGGTTTTTGTTTGTAACTTTAGGCAGGATGAAACCTGGTGAGGTACGGGAACTGGACGAAGAGAAAATATCAGATCTATATCAGCTCGCCGGTCTCGCAGCAAAAAGAGGAGAGAAAAATAATGGACAGGATTGAATACGATAAGCTTGTAGCTGAAATAAAACATCATATGAAGCTTTATTATGATGAGGATACATCCGAAATCTCCGATGCGGAATATGACGCCCTTATGAGAAAGCTGAAGGCAGCCGAAAAAGAACATCCCGAATGGGCGGGTGAGGATTCACCAACGAAGATCATCGGCGGAAGCGCAAAGAGAAAGGCCGGGGTAAAGGTTACGCATAACGTTCCCATGCTCTCGATCGAAGACGTCTTTGATAAGGAATCGGTTAATGAGTGGGTGGATAAGGTGCACGAAATCTATCCCGATGCCGCTTTTTCGGTCGAGCAGAAGATC
This sequence comes from Lachnospiraceae bacterium, assembly GCA_024691015.1. Taxonomy (GTDB): domain Bacteria; phylum Bacillota; class Clostridia; order Lachnospirales; family Lachnospiraceae; genus NK4A144. The sequence goes on along the minus strand of JAILOD010000320.1, from coordinate 7,654 downwards.
GACGGACTCAGTATGACCTTGCGTTACTCCCGTTCGGGTGATGGTATGAAGCTGGAACTTGCGGAAACCCGCGGCGACGGTCTTGTCGGAGAAGATGTAACACTTAATGCCATCGTTATACCCGATGTAAAGGAGTTTCTTGACCTTCCTTATGAATATCTCGAGCTTCGCGGAGAGGTATATATGACACATGAGGATTTCGAAAAATTCAATGAAGAACAGGAGAAGAAGGACGGTAAGCTTGCGGCAAATCCCAGAAACCTTGCTGCAGGTACTCTTCGCCAGCTGGATCCGGGCATCACGAAGGAGCGCGGTTTAAGGCTTTTTATCTTTAATGTGCAGGATGGCCCTCAGGAGCTCCTTGAAAGCCACACCAAAGCTCTCGATATTCTGAACAAGGCCGGAGTGAAAACCGTATTTCATAAAAAATGTACAACCGCAGAGGAAATATCCTCTGTCATAGATGAGATAGGAGAAATGCGTGCAGACCTGCCCTTCGATATTGACGGTGCGGTTATAAAGCTTGACCGGATTGCTTTAAGAAACGATTTCCCCGCCGGCAGCAAATACTCTGCCGGGCATATAGCCTATAAATATCCGCCTGAGGAAAAGGTCGTTGAAATGGACGAGATAATAGTTGATGTGGGAAGGACGGGAAAGCTTACCTTTACCGGCATTTTTCACGATCCTCAAACCGGAAGGCCCGCGCGCCTTTGCGGAACAAACGTGAGCAGGGCAACACTTCATAACCGTGATTACATTAACGAGATGAAGATAGGTATAGGCGGTCACTATAAGCTTTTTAAGAGCGGAGAGATAATCCCGAAGCTGAACGGCTGTGTAAAGGAACCCGAAAGCGTGTTTAAAGCACCGACTCTCTGTCCTGTCTGCGGAGAAGAATTGTTCGAGGAAAAGGACACTGCGGATATCAGGTGTATAAATCCCAACTGTCCGGCACAGCTGAAGAGGACGATCACATATTTTGCCGGAAGGGATGCCATGAATATAATGGGGCTCGGAGATGTTCTCATAGAGGCACTGGTGGATAAAGGCTTTTTAAAATCCTATGCCGATATATACAAGCTTAAGGATCACAGGGACGAGCTGATCGAGGGCGGAATAATCGGAAAGGAAAAGAACACCGACAAGCTTCTGGGTGAGATAGAAAAGTCAAAGGAAAACGAGGCTGAAAAGCTTCTTACCGGACTTGCCATAAACAATGTCGGAAAGACCACGGCCCGTGGAATTTTAAAGCATTTTGAGGATATAAACGATCTTAAGAACGCTTCTATGGAGGAGCTTATCGCCATAGATGATATAGGTGAGACCACGGCAAGAGACCTGATCAATTTCTTCCATAACGAAGAAAACATGAAGGTCTTTGATGAACTGAAAGAGGCGGGAGTGAACACACGTGTTAAACAGACCGCCGGAGGTTCGGAGAAACTTGCGGGAATGAGCATAGTTGTGACAGGTACGCTTCCGACGCTCGGAAGAAAGGAAATAGAAGAGCTCATTGTTCAAAACGGAGGAAAGGCAGTGGGAAGCGTTTCCAAAAAAACAAGCCTCCTGGTGGCCGGAGAGGCCGCAGGAAGCAAGCTTACAAAAGCGAATGAACTTGGGATCAGGGTTATAAGCGAGGCTGAATTTCTTGAGCTTATAAAATGATCAGGGATTTTCAATATCGTAGGGCGTTGTCTGATAAACGTAATAATTAAGCCAGTTGGTATAGAGTATGTTGCAATGCGACCGCCAGCTTAGGATGGGACGATTTTCGGGGTCATTATCGGGATAATAATTGACGGGGACCTCGGGGTTTATGCCCTTATCAAGGTCTCTGTGATATTCCTTATCAAGCGTAACCCTGTCGTATTCGGGATGGCCCATAACGAAAACCTTGGAGCCGTCCTCACTCATACAAAGGTATACACCGGCCTCGTCGGACTCTGCCAGTACGATGAGGTCTTTTTCGTTATGAATGTCTGTGGCATCAACCTTTGTATATCGGCTGTGCGGAGCTAAAAATACATCGTCAAAGCCACGGACCAGAGGTATCTTCCGGTTCATTACACGCTGCTCGTAGATGCCGCTGAGCTTTTTGTCAAGCGCTGTTTTCTTAAGACCGTAGTGGTAGTAAAGTGCTGCCTGTGCGCCCCAGCAGATGTGGAAGGTGCTGGTAACATGGGTTTTGCTCCATTCGAATATATCCGTGAGCTCCTTCCAGTAATCTATTTCTTCAAATTCCATCTGTTCCACGGGAGCACCGGTAACGATAAGACCGTCGTAACGATGTGATCTTATCTCATCCCAGGTGGTATAAAACTGATTTAAATGATTTAATGAAACATTTTTCGATACGTGGCTCTTGATCATTAAAAAAGTAATATCTATCTGGATGGGGGTATTGGACATTGCACGCAAAAGCTGCAATTCTGTGTCTTCTTTTAAAGGCATAAGGTTAAGGATACAGATTTTTAACGGCCTTATGTCCTGATGAAGAGAACGGAATTCGTCCATCACAAATATATTTTCGTTTTCTAACTTTTCCTTTGCGGGAAGATCGCTTTGAACCTTGATCGGCATTGTGGACCTCTTTTCGAATTTTTGAGATTTTTGAGGGTTTACATCAAAAATCTTTTGTTTGATAAAACAGAATGATAACAAAGATAAGCGTTTTATTCAAGGGATGTGTGTTATAATCAATTAGATCGATCAGTGAAAAAGGAAATAATATTGGACAATAACAGCCTGAAAAAAATTAAAAAACGTATATACCAGATCGTAGAGGTTGGCTATACCGACGATTTTATAAGCCGTGCCTACGATTTTGTAAATGTTGTTGCCGTCATTGTAAATATTGCGGTTGCCGTAATGATGACCTATGATGATCTCAGGGCAAAATATCTCGTTATATTCACCTTTATAGAGAGTGCTTCCGTGTTCTTTTTCCTTGTGGATTATATCCTGAGAGTATTTACCGCAAGCGAGCTCTACCACGATGAACCGCCGCTTAACGCCGTCTTTAAATATGTTCTTTCCTTTATGGGTATCGTGGATCTTCTTTCGTTTTTACCCTATTATATTCCGGTCTTTTTCCCAAGCGGGACAATTGCCTTCAGGATGTTCAGAGTAATAAGGATATTGAGGCTTTTCAGGCTCAACGCCTATTACGACTCCTTAAGCGTTATCACAAATGTCATAAAAAGAAAGAGCGTGCAGATCGTTTCGTCGCTCTTCATAGTGATCCTTATGATGCTTTCCTCCAGCCTCTGCATGTATTCCTTAGAGCATGAAGCACAGCCGGAGGTTTTCAGTAATGCCTTATCCGGGATGTGGTGGGCTGTTTCGACTCTGCTTACCGTGGGTTACGGGGACATATATCCCATTACGGACGGAGGCAGGATATTCGGAATGATAATAGCCATCCTCGGAGTCTGCGTAGTGGCTATTCCCACAGGTATCATATCTGCAGGCTTCGTTGAAGAATTCCAGCGGATGAAATATTTGGATGAAGAAACGGAAGATACGGATATACGTTTTATCAGAACGGCAATTGATAAAAATGATTACTGGGTCGGAAAAAGAATAAATGAACTGAAGCTTCCGAAGGATATGCTTGTAACGGCTCTGCTGAGGGGAGAGAAAATAATGATCCCGGATGAGAGCTTTGTGATAATGCCTGATGATCTTATGATATTTGCTTCAAAGCACTACAGGGACGAATGGCAGATAGAGCTTAAGGAGATCATCTTAAGATACGGCCATCCCTGGATCGGTCTTAAGATCAGGGAGCTTAACATTTCAAGACAGGATTTTATCGTTGTGCTGAGACGTAACGATGAGATGATCGATATAGACGGTGACATTATACTTGAAGAGAATGATGTTATGGTCATCTATACCAGATATTATTTACGGGAAGCAACAAAGATAAAAATCTGAACCCAAAGGATACCTGAATAAGAAAGAGTGTTATTAATGTTAAAAATATCCGTTCAAAAAAGAGTTCTGTCCTTATTGTTTTCTTTAGTCTTTATATTTTCGTTGATCATACCGTTTTGTGTTTATGCAAAAGAGGTCGAAAACGAAGGGGAGAAAAATGAAAACGGTTCAGCCGCTGCGATGTGGGATGAAGGTAACAGGGCCGGTTATACTTCTGTTTTATATGATTCTTCAAGCGGGCTTCCTACCTCGGAAGCTAACTGTATTACCCAGACCCCGGACGGTTTTATATGGATAGGCTCATACAGCGGACTTATCCGCTACGACGGAAACAGCTTTTACAGATATGATGCAACAAGCGGTATATCCAGTGTTGTGAGCCTATTTGTGGATTCAAAGCGCAGGCTGTGGATAGGAACAAACGACAGCGGCGTAGCGGTTTTAAGTGACGGAGAGTTTAAATTCTGGGGAAGGGTAGAAGGTCTGAAATCCTCTTCCATAAGGGCGATCCAGGAAGACAGTGACGGGAATATCCTGCTGGCAACAACGGAAGGCCTGGCATACGTGGATAATGAAGACGTCCTCCATGCGATAGACGATCCCCAGCTAAACACGGAATATGTCTGTCGTCTTGACAAGGGAACGGATGGAACAATCTGCGGAGTGACGCTGGCCGGGGGTATTTTTACAGTAAATAACTTAAATGTCGGGACCTATTACAATTCCGGCTCACTTGGAATGGGAAAGGTTTATTCGATAACAGCTGACAGCGCAAATCCCGGTTATGTTTATATCGGAACCGATAATTCCGAGATATATCATGGCGATTTAAATAATGATCTGAAAGGCTATGAGACTCTGGATGCTTCTCCTTTGGTAAACATTAATACGATGGCCTTTAAGGACGATCTTCTCTGGGTATGCGCAGATAACGGCATAGGATATTTTGATGAAAACAGGAAATTCACAACGCTAAGCTCAACCCCGATGGACAATTCTGTTGATGATATCCATTTCGATTACGAGAACAATGTCTGGTTTGCCTCTTCAAGACAGGGTGTTATGAAGATAGTTGGGAGCCGCTTCGTTGACATATTTAATATGGCCGGTCTTCCGGCAGCAGTCGTAAACAGCACCTGTAAATATGATAACTGTTTATATATCGGAACCGATTCGGGCCTTATCATTCTGGATGATGGTTTTAAAACGGTGGAAAATACCCTGACAGAGACACTCGACGGGGTGCGTATCCGTTGTGTGAAAGCTGACACGAACGGAAATGTCTGGCTTTCAACCTATTCTGAGCATGGCCTTGTTAAATACAATAAAGACGGAAGCATTAAGGAGTTTAACGAGGATATCGGGATCAATTCAAACAGGGTTCGTTCAACGCTTGAACTGTCCGATAAGAGCATCTGCGTGGCAACATCCGGCGGAGTCAATATTATAGATAATGATAAGGTGACTGCCTCATATGGTACAGACGACGGAATTAACAATACAGAGATTCTTTCTACAGTGGAAGGCGGGGATGGTTCTCTTTATCTCGGAAGCGACGGTGACGGCATCTATGCGATAAAAGGCACGAGGATTTCCAGGCTGGGTGCGGATGATGGATTGAAGTCCGAGGTTATCCTGCGTCTTAAGAAGGACCCTTTGGATTCAGGAATTATCTGGATAATAACCAGCAATTCGATCGCTTACCTGAAGGATGGCACTATCACAACAGTAGAGGGGTTCCCGTATTCAAATAACTTTGATCTGTATTTTGACAATGAAGGATATTACTGCTGGGTTCTTGCAAGTAACGGCATATATAAGGTGGCAAGGGAGGATCTTCTTGCAAATGCCGATATAGATTACGCATTGTATGCAACGGACAGCGGACTTCCTTCGGTAGCAACAGCAAATTCCAGAAGCTTTCTGGACAGCGATGGGACGCTCTATATAGCCGGATCTTCGGGAGTCAGTGCCGTCAATATCAACAGCTCGGATGAAAAGCTGGGGAATGTAAAGCTGAGCGTTCCGTCGGTTGAAGTTGACGGTGTTAATCATATGATAAAAAACGGACAGGTTATGATCCCGTCAGGTGCAAAGAGGGTGATCATAAACAGCTATGCACTGTCCTTTTCACTGAACGATCCGCTGATATCAACCTGGCTTGAAGGGTTTGAGGAGAATCCGGAGCTTTTAAGAAAGAAGGAGATGAAGCCCCAGACCTATACAAATCTTCAGGGAGGAGAATATACCTATCATCTGGCGATCCTTGATGACAGAACCGGAGCCAGATCAAACGAGATAAGTGTTCGTATCATAAAGAAAAAGGCGATCTATGAATATCTGGGATTTAAAATCTTCATAGGACTGGTATTTGTAGGTTTCTTTATTATGATAACCTATCTGATAATGAGACGTAAGAATCAGGCCCTTCTGAAAAAGGAAAAAGAAGATAAGGCACTCATTCACCAGCTTTCCATTGCCTTCGGTAAATGCATCGATATGAAGGATCCATATACAAAAGGTCATTCCTTCAGGGTTGCGAAATATACCAGGTGGATCGCTGAGAAAATGGGGATAAGTGGAAACGAGTGTGAGAAGTATTACAATATCGCCCTGCTTCACGATATAGGAAAGATCAGTATTCCCGATAACATTCTGAATAAGCAGGATAAGCTGAACGATGAGGAATATGAGCTGATGAAATCCCATCCCCAGAAGGGGGCGGAAATGCTTGAGGAGATTAAGATCATGCCTGAGTGGTCCTTAGGGGCAGGCGGCCATCATGAAAAGTATGACGGGACAGGATATCCCAAAGGTCTTAAGGGTGACGAAATCCCACTGGTGGCACAGATAATATCCGTGGCGGATACGTTTGATGCGATGTATTCCACGAGACCGTACAGGGAGAAACAGCCTCTTGAAACGGTGGTGAATGAGATAAAGAGGGTATCGGGGACACAGCTGAATCCCGTGATTGTAGATGCATTCTATGAATTGTATAAAGAGGGTAAATTTGATAACGAATAGTTTTTTTATACGTCCTACAGCTTGTGTTTCTGACAGGACGGGACGTGATCACAGACTGGTTTTTGCTGACAAGATACGGCTTTTGTAGTATAATTAGACAGATTTTAGGTATCGGTTTTTGATGTTATTCAGGAGTTAATAATTCAATATATGGAAAAATGGATAGTCGTTGTTGATGATGAAGTGCTCAGCTTAAAGAATATAAAAATGCTTTTAAGCTCGGATGACATGCGTGTAAGTTGTCTTAAATCCGGAAACGATCTTCTTACATTTATGTCAAAAAATGACCCGGATATTATTCTGATGGACATTATGATGCCACAGATGGACGGCTTTGAGACATACAGGAGGCTTGAGGAGAAGCTGGCCGAAGAGGGTAAAAACATGACTCCCGTCATCTTTCTGACCGGAGAAACGGACGCGGAAAGAGAGCGTGACGGCCTTAAGCTCGGGGCATCGGATTATATACATAAGCCCATAGATAAGCAGGTGCTTATAAGCCGTATTGAAAATATCATATCTAATAATAAAAAGATAAAAAGCCTTGAGGAGGATGCTTCAACAGATAAGCTGACGGGCTTTTTAAACAAGACGGTTGGGGAAGAAAAGATCACAGCTATGTGCGAGGAAAATAACGGCATATTTGTGATACTTGATCTCGATAATTTCAAGCCCGTTAACGATA
>JAILOD010000041.1 GCA_024691015.1 Lachnospiraceae bacterium | reverse complement strand
GGTCTCAAGCTTTACATTTCCGTATGCCGCATCATAATCCCAGACCGGTCCGGCAAACAGCTTTCCTCCCTTGTCTTTATAATAATAAGAACTGAATCTTACAGCATCCACATTCTTGCTGAACTCCTCAACAAGATATTTTTCAGCAAAGGATTCAACATCTATATATTCACTGTAATGAAGTCCGGTTGTCGGATTGATTCCGTCTTTGGCATAAACAGCATCCTCCGCAAGCTGGAAATATTCATATATATAATCGGTCTCTTCAACTGTAGGATATTCGGGAAACTTTATCTCTATTCTGTAGTCCCTGTCTGAATGAAAGAAGCCCGCAACATATTTTCTGCTTCTGTTACCCTGTATGAGATATCCACCCGTAATATCTTCCGGATTATTCTCAAGTAAAGTCCCTCTTCTTCCTTCGCTTTGAAGAGTTGGTACGGTTTTGATATCAACTCCGGGATTTGCACTTTCATTCTCTTTGTCAAGATCCGCTATATCAAGCACATCTTCACTGATCTCAAATTTCTGGCACAAAAGGTAATTTCCAGCATATTTTCCGTTTATATACAGATCACAGAAATCACACTTCGGGGATCCGTGCATCCCCATATCCTCTGCAAGATCATATGTGAGCTTATTTCTCAAAAATGAGCCGTCTCTGGAATTAGCCATAAGCACCCAGTGTCGTGACGATCCTGCATCCAGAATAGCTGCACTTTCATTTAATATCATGTTAAAGGATTTCTTTTCGGTTCTTCCCACCCAGCTGCTTCTGCCATGTCCTTTAAGCTTTTTAAATACACCACTGAAGCCTTTTGTACCGTCAGCATTTATTACATCTACACTTCCGGGTTCATAATGTTCACTATCTGAAAGTATAAATGACATGCTTTTCGACTTTGTCTCTATAAACATGGCCGGCAGCTTTTCACTTTTCATCAGAGTAAGGGTATCTTCAACCCTTTCTCCATCTGCATTCGCGACAAATGAATACTTTTTATTCTCTTCAAAGCCGCCGCTTATATCATCCTTAAAGGAAATATCGATCTTATCAGGTATTAACAGCTGCGCCTTTTTTATATCGGTAAAGGCGGGTAAAAATGCGTAATAACCATCATTCGCCCTGTATAATTCAACCTCCGTCTCTCCGGCCAACACCTTTATGTCTTCTATTCTGACCTTAACCGAGGGTATCTTCATTTCATTTTCATAATACCTGTCAAGATATGAAAATCTGTTTTTCAGATATTCTTCAAATCCCTCTCGTGTCTGAACGGTCACATCAAAATTACACGCTTCTATAAATCCTGTTTTCTCAAGATAATCATATTGCTCATTATAAAGTTCCAGGATTTTATCGTTCGATAAAGCCAAACTTCTGAGTGACTTCCATTTATCGCACACATCCTGAACCTTCAGCTCTCCCTGTTCAATAAGTTCATTTATATCCGGGTCCTCAAGGACGTATGAATAATACTCAGCGCCGACTTTATCCGTATATTCCGTAACATTATTCGGAAGATATTCGAACATATACTCCAGATGTCTCGGAAGCTTATATGTTTTTCTCCCTTCACCTATATCCTTTTCCAGCACATATTTGTTTTTCACAAGATTTTTGGGTGCATATACTGCCTGAATAAACAGTGAATACGCCACAAACTCCCTTATATCCGGATCATTGTACTGTGCGCTTTCAAGAGTGTCCCACTCATAAAACGAATCTGTTTTTGATATCTTAAGCTGTCTGTCATCATAGGGAACACGGACCACGTAAAGTCCGATCTTTACATCATCCACAAACAGATATGAATATCTCGCCTCTGATTTGAACGCATCATAGCTTTCGGCACCACAGATACTGTTCCATATGGAAAGTGCAAGCATTTCATTTTCAGCATACTCATTCTCCATAATGGAATCCAGCTCCCAATCATCATCTTCTCTCAAGCCGAAAAGAGCACTGTCATAGCTTCTTCCATGCTCATCCGCAAAAAGTTCCATTTTATAGTTAATATGTCCGGGAAGGTTATCCTTCTTCTTTTTTTCCTTAAGAGACCCGTATATATCCAGAGGCCTTTCCATATGTATCCCGCCACGCACGGTATCTGTAATTACAAGACGGCCCGTTGAAAGCTCCTCATCCCGTGAATCTGTGTGAAAATTGATCGTAGACATTCCCGTAAATATCAGATCAAAATCCGCATATTCTGTTTCCCCGACAGAATAAGCTTTAAATTTGTGAGCCTGACGTATTGCCTCAGCCTTGTTGTCCATTAATTCATCGTACAAAACATAAAGCTTATTACCGTCATTTGTAATAAGCTCTCCCTGCCAGTTTTTTTCATTTATATTCTGACATA
>JAILOD010000242.1 GCA_024691015.1 Lachnospiraceae bacterium | reverse complement strand
TGGTTCCGTCTAAGGTTTCGCTGGTTTCTCCGAAGTCGAAGAACAGGCTGACGCCACAGTATTTATTGAGATTGTCGACCGTCAGGTTCAGTGTTTCGTTATCACGATCGATCTCAGCCTTTTTGTAGCAGTTTTCCTTATCAAGGTCTACGCTTTCATCCAGAACATCGAGAGCCTTACTGACTGCAGTGTAGACTTTTTCTTCATCCGGGATATTTCCGGGAACATCCGGAACTATCTCGTATTTTGTTTCGCCGAATTCGTAATAGGCGTTTTCCGGCTGCTTCTGTAAGGCTGTATTGAAAAAGTCAGAGGCTTTAAGAGCCTCCTTCATCTTATCTTCGGAGTATTCACAAACAGAGTCTTCGGTATATTCACTCTTCTTTTTAAAGCTTAAAGGCCAGAGAAATTTATTCTGTTTTTTCAGCAGCTCATTGATGGAACCGTTGAAGACAGGCTTCATTTCGATATCCTCTGTTGTGAGCGTTGTCTCTATCCCGTCTCTTCCGGTAACCTTTAACGAATAAACCGCTTCTGCCTTTGTGATCAGCTCCTCCACCTGTTTAACGGTCATATAGGATACATCATCCCCGTTTATTGTGGTATTGGCCTGGAAATGTCCCAGAAAATAAAATACCGGGGCCAGATAGCTTATGATCACAAGACCTGCCAACACGAGTGAAGCTATTGCCAATATTCTGTTTCTTTTTCCTCTGCCGGCGACTTTTCTGCTTCTGCCGCTGTCGTAATAGTTATTCATTCAAGCTCTTTTCGTAATTTTTGAGCAGATGATCATACTGCCCTGTATTCATCTTTATGATAGTCTGTATACTTTCCGGATCGAAAAGGTGGCCTCTGGTGATCAGCCTTATCTTATCGTAATATTCGTGAAGGTCGGGGTCGACTATCTCATTATCATTATTCTGTACGGATTCCCTGTATCCCTCGGGTACTGCACGCCTTAAGTGGCCTACTCTCCAGTTGGGATCGTATTTTGCGGGTAACTTTGAAAGGAACGGGTCTCCCAGACAGTAGGTGTCGTTTAAGTACAGATCGGAGTTATTATATACCACGATTCCCGCTGCATTTTCCACTATTCCTCCGGTTTTACCCTGTTGTCTTAATTCGTCCGGGGCTTCGTTATTCCAGCCGTCGGATACGCAGAGCCTTCCGGTTGTTGCCAGGGATACTACGTTGTTGTAAAAACCTGTCCAGTAGGAATAATACTCTCTTTCGTCAGAAATGAAAGAGGAATATTTATGCCCGAGCATATATTGGGATCCGAGCATTGCCCCAAAGGTCAGGGTTGATACCACGCTGCCCAGCACCACCATGTTAAATATGTTCCTGTATTTCCTGATCCTCTCAAGGTATGAGCTTTCCTTGTTCTGAAGGATCATAAACTGGCAGAGCCCCACAAAGAATATCAGTGTGAAATGTCTGCCCATCATGAAATCTCCGCCTATCCTTATAATATAAAGGACGTAAAGTGCAAGTCCCGAAGAGAGAAATATGTATCTGGGACGCTTCAGCAGAGTGCTGAGTATTACACTGGCAACAGGTACCAGCAACACTACCTGGTCTCTTATAAAGGTATATATTATGTACCAGATGCCTTTTTTTACGTATTCTAATTCAGGTATTCCGGTTCCAAGCTTTACATAGGCCGGATTGGGGAACGGGAAACCGTAATAAAAGGTGGCGAACACTTCCCATAATATAAAGGGAAGGAGCCCTAAAATCGCTATTCCCACCGCTTGTATAAAGGGGACGTTGTCTCTTTTTGCCAGGTAGATCCAGACGATGACCGGTATAAAGATCAGCACGGAGTCCATTCTTGCCATGGCAAGGCCTGACAGAATTACTGCCAGCTTCAGAAGATCCCTGCTTTTATAGGTTTCATGCTCTGATAAAACCACAAGAAACAGTGCGCTTAAGAAGAACAGAAGACAGTTTTCCAACCCTGAGGAGGTGTAGCTCATAAATGCAACAGAGCCGACCATTGCGAGAAACGAGATTATTATCTGTTCCCTCGACCTGCAGAATTTGTAAAACAGGATATATGCCGCTGCTGTTGAAAATATCGTACAAACGATCAGGGATGTAAAAAACATCTCCCTTGTCAGACAGAAGACCAGGGAAATTATTATGGTAAATAGCGGGCAGGTGCTGGCTGTGGAACGTTCGCCGGCATTGTAGACAAGCCCGTCTCCCGCTGCAAAATGCTTTGACATGACATAACCGTGATATGCGTCATCGGACTGCCAGGAAAGCAGGAGCACCAGTATGGCAAAGCCAATTAAGGCGATGATCCTGGTTCTTTCTATCTCGCCGAGGCTTTTTATGTTTTTCTTTTTTTTCTCAGTCATTATCACTCATCTTCGGATTTAAGTATATCCTTTGCTTTCAAGAACCTGTTGTTCCAGGCTGTTTTGAAATAATTGAAATTCGCAAGGAAGGTGTTCTGTGATACTCCTTCCGTTCTTGCGGCCCAATGTGCCGGGATCTCAACAAATTTTATTCCGAGCCTCAAGGGCTTTAAGGCTGTCTCAAGGAAGAAGGGATGCTTTAATTCCTCCCATTTTATGGCCTTCATAAGCTTTGTGGGAAATATCCTGTAAGCGTATGTTAAATCTGTCAGGGGAACAAGATAAAACAGACCGATCGCTCTTTCAAATATGAGATTGCAGACCAGCTTTATCTTACTGTATTTCTCAAAACCGCCGCCTTTTCTCCATCTTGAGGCGGTGATTATCCTGTCGGGATATTTTTTCGCACCTTTGATGAATTTTTTTATGATGTTGGGGTCGGTTTCTAAGTCCGTGGACATCATTACAACATGGCTTCCCTTTGCGAGATCGATCCCTTCACGGACGGCACCGCCTACGAAGGGCAGAGTCTGGTCATGAATGTAGATCGAATAATCTTTTCCGTATTTTTCAACAAGGGCTTCTGCCGTGTTTCTTGACTCTTCTGTTGTGCGGTCACACATTATTATTATGAATTCCGCAAGGTCTTCCTTGTTGCAGGTATTTATTATGGTTTCTACCGTTTCTTTTAATGAGTAGGTTTCGTCCATTGCCGGCAGCAATATGCTCACGCCGGTGAAACTGTCTGTGTTTAATATGTTCAAATCCTTGACTCCCAATCCGCAAACACATCCTCTAAGGTCTTGTGCATGCTGTATTCTCTTTCATAGCCGAGTGCTGCGATCTTTGAGTTATCTCCGAGAAGAAGAGGCTCGTCAGCTAAACGGAAGAGGCTCTTGTCGGATACGACTTTCGCATCGGTTCCGGAGATTTCTATTAACATGTCCAGAATCTCCTGTATTTTGTAGGCTTTGCCGTTGCAGATATTGTAGGGCTCTGCCGGATTTCCCTTGTCGAGTATCATTCTCATGGCTCTTACACCGTCGCGGACGTCGATAAAGTCTCTTGCGCTGGTCAGGTTTCCTACGTGGATTTCAGGCTCTATTACGCCTTTTTTAATGAGAGCAACCTGACGTGCGAAGTTCTGTATTGCCGTTGCGGGCGGGTGGCCGGTTCCAACGTGGATGAAAAGTCTGGGAAGATATATCTTCATTCCGTAGTTTAAGGCGTATTGCAGACCGAGGTTTTCAACGCCGACCTTTGATACCCCGTATGGCGTGTGAGGCTTTAGGAGCCTTTCTTCAACCAGCGGACAGTCGGCTTCCGTGATGTTTCCGTATTCGGCCGAGCTGCAGGCTAAGAGTATTTTTGCTTCGGGGACTACTTCGTGTGCTGCGTAGAGTACGTTCAGTGTTCCTATGTAGTTGGTCTGGTGTGTCAGAAATTCCAGGTTCCAGGAGTCTCCGTTGAAGGCCTGCGCCGCCATATGAATTATGATGTCGGGCTTGATCCTGTCGAATATGCGGACCATCGCGTCGCGCTCGAGTATGTCGGAACGGATTATCGATTTGTCCTGAACTGCTGCCATTCGACTGGTTGCCGAATTTCTTGCTATTCCGTATACTTCGTGTCCATCTTTTTTGAAGCTTTCCATGAAATGGGAACCTATCATTCCGGTTCCGCCGGTTACCAATACTTTCATTGTTTTTCCCTTCTTTTTATCTATGATTTATCAACCTTTTTTGGAATTTTGGCCTCTTAGGTTGATTTTGTGGTTCTGCTTTGGGTTATCTGGCAACCCGGGTGGGTGTTTTTTGCCTTTCAGGTTGTCTTGATGTCTCTGCTTTTTGGTTTCTGGCAACCAAGTTAGGTATTTTCTACTGGGCGGGTTGACTTATCCTGTCCTATCCAATAATTTTGTCTGCGAATGCCATGGCTTTTTCGACAACCACGTCCGAGTTGTAGTGCTGCCACTCGCCCCAGCGACCAACACCGAAAACATTCTTCTCTTCGGTAAAGGATAAGAGCTTGCTCATTATTTCGGGCTTTTTCAATGTATTTAACGGATATGCATATTCATTTAAAAAGGCTGTTTCGCCTTCTTTATGTACATATCTTTCCTTACGGGTTTCTGTCCAGTATCCCTTCGAACCGGGACAGAAATTGTGTCTTACAAGAATTCTGTGATAAGAAAGCTCTTCATCAGGATAATATATCCAATGTGCCGGCGTATCAAGTTTTTCTGCTATATATTCGGTAACAACACCTGTATGCTTCAGCTCTCCGATCTCGGCTGTGAGCTCTTCGGTGAGTCCTTTAATTTCCTTAAACGAATCCCAGGGAGCGGTGTTTATTATCATATCTGCGCTATATTCGTTATTAACGATCTTAGCATCTAAATCTATGGTTTCTACCGCTGTATTATATTTAATATTGTCTCCGAGGTATTCTGCCATCCTGCGCCAGACTTCACCGTATCCGTATTTTTTGGGATAAAGGAAATGTGCGTGTGCAGGCTGCTTTCCGTACGGTTCTTTATTCAGACAGCTGAGGAGTGTCTCCTCAAAGGATACGTCCGGCAGCTTTTCAAGCCAATAGGTTCCGAGCGAATCAAGATCTTCGCCGAACATTTTTCTGTTGTATGGAAGCATATAGTCTTCAGATACCTTTTTTCCGAGCTTCCACAGTATCCAGTTCGTGAATTTTACAGGCTTGGGTACATCCAGATTGCAGCCTGCAATAGCAATGGATTTAAGGTATTCTACCTGATCCTCGGTTTTCATCTGCCATATGTTGGCTTCGATCGGACTGTTTATGTATATATCGTGGATAAATATCCTTGAATCCCTGCTGTATTCATCCCATTCTTCCCTGGGCATGAATTGATACAGAAAAGTGTTTACGTCCTGTTTTCTGACATCCAGAAAGTGCCCTCCGCCGATATCGAACGGAGATCCGTCAACATCTTCGCTCCTGCACAGACCGCCGGCCTCGCTTTCCTTCTCTAAGATCAGAAAATCATCTATACCGGCTTTTTTTAATTTACATCCAATGGTGAGCCCCGTAGGACCACCTCCTAAGATCAGATATTTCATAAATAATTCCTTTCAGTGGACATATAGTTTGATTTTATCAGTTTTCATACATATAAGCAAGCAAATACAACCAGGGTTGTAGTTACTTCCTGTAGGCGTTGCTTTTTCATCAAGCTTTTGGCCTTCTATGCAACCAAGTCCTTGGCTTCGAGCGTGGGCGTTGCTTTTTCAAGGCTTTTTGGGTTATTGTGCAACCTGCTCCTTCGTCAGAATCAAATGCGTTGCCTTCGCGTTGATTTTTAACTTGATTATGCAACCCGCTACACCCTATCCCCGTAAGTGCATTGCTTTTTCATCAAGCTTTTGGACTTCTATGCAACCAAGTCCCTGGCTACGAGCATAGGCGTTGCTTTTTCATCAGGCTTTTGGACTTCTATACAACCAAGTCCCTGGATACGAGCGTAGGCGTTGCTTTTTCATCAAGCTTTTGGGCTTCTATGCAACCAAGTCCCTGGCTTCG
>JAILOD010000159.1 GCA_024691015.1 Lachnospiraceae bacterium | reverse complement strand
GAGAATACTCGGCAATTGCAGTATACTAATTGTATTAGTTTTAATGAACATTACTTTGCATACATGGAGGGTATTATGATATACGGATATTTTCGGATCAGTAGGAAGCAGCAGAGCATTGATCGACAGATTCGAAACATTAAAGCATCCTATCCCGATGCTATTATTATTGAGGAAGCTTATACCGGCCGTAAGATCGCAGACAGGCCGGAATGGTCAAAGCTTTTTGACAAAGTAAGAGCTGGAGATACTATTGTATTTGATTCTGTGTCCCGAATGAGTCGTAATGCTGAGGATGGATTTGCTGTCTACCAGGATCTATATAACAGGGATGTGACTCTCGTTTTTCTAAAAGAGCCACACATTAACACTGACACCTATCGTTTAGCCTTGTCGCAACGAGTATCGACTACCGGTGATAAAGTGGATCTGATTCTTAACGGCATTAATGCTTATCTTATGGAGCTTGCTAAAGAACAGATCCGTCTCGCCTTTGTACAGGCGCAGAAAGAGGTAGACGATCTTCGCCAGCGAACCAGGGAAGGTATAGAAACTGCTCGTCTTAATGGAAAGCAGATTGGCCAGAAAAAGGGCAACAAGCTTCACATAAAAAAAGAAGGACCGGCTAAGGAGCAGATCCTTCGATTGTCCCGTGATTTTAAAGGTACGAATTCAGATATAGAATGTATAAAGATCATTGGAATAAGTCGGAACACTTACTATAAATATAAGAAAGAATTATACCAATAGGATACTGATTGAAATGGACGAGGCGGGACAGGAGAGTAAATCCGAACATATAGTAACATAAATATTGCATAATAACATAAATGGTGTTACAATACATAAAAGATGTTACTAAGGAGGCAGATATGATTAAAAAGGCGTTAAAAGAATCCTTTGGGATAGAATGCTTGACAAAGGAAATATCTATAAAAGGCCTTCCTGTGTTTATGAAAAGCGGCAGAAAGATTTGCAAGCTTCTGTATGGGGATTATGAGTTTTTGGTTGTGGAACTATCTGCTACAGATAGATTCGGAACGATCGCACTTAAGAAACAAGCATCGCAATACAAAGAAAAGTCCGGCTTAGATGTGATCTATGTATTTAAAAGCGTTACCAAAACGCAAAGGGATGCACTTGTTTCAAATATGATCTCTTTTATTTGCTTACCGGATCAGATTTATTTGCCGGTTATGGGTTTGGCATTAAGGAATCATTTTAAGAAATATAATGAGATCAATGCAGAAAAGATGATGCCGGTAACGCAAAGTCTTTTCCTTTTTCTCTTATACGGAAAGAAAGATTCTGTTATAAAATCTGAGGCTGCTAAAGAACTGGCATTGACAAAGACCTCAATAACACGTGCTTCTGAACAATTAAAGGCAATGGGCCTGATTACGGAAGAAACCTCAGGTAAGAATGTATATATGAAACCCGTGACTTTCGGAAGAGATTTCTATGAGTTGGCAAAGCCATACCTGGTAAATCCTGTTCAGAGGACTATATTTGTTGCTGATTCGGAATTAACTAATGGATTGCTCGAAGCAGGAGAATCTGCACTTAGTAACAACTCGATGCTGGCAGCGCCCAAAGTAAGATGCTTGGCTGTTTTTAAGGGCAATGCTGAATTAGACAAGTATGACATTGTAGAGCCGCAGTGGACATCGGAAACAATGTATTATCAGGTTGAATTGTGGAAATATGATCCTAGCCTCTTTGCCGTTGAAAATAGCGTAGATATTGTCTCGCTTTCAATGTCTTTAGAGGACAACGAAGACGAGCGTATTCAGGGTGAATTAGAGGAATATATGGAGAGTTATAAATGGTAAAAGGATTAGACTCATTCAGAGATAAATTTCAAGATTTTGGAGATTGCTACACTGTTATTGGCGGTGCGGCCTGTGATATTCTGATGTCGGATGCAGACTTGGATTTTCGGTTAACAAAAGATATTGATATGATATTGATCCTTGAGGATCGCCAGGCTGAGTTTGCAAAAGCTTTTTGGGAATTTATTAAGGCCGGTGGATACAATTGCGGTTGGAAAAACAATGATGAAATGCATTTCTATCGTTTTACTGAGCCTTTAGAAGGATATCCGGTTATGATTGAGTTATTCTCTCGTAAGCCCGGTTATCATTTGGAAGTTGATGAGGGAATCGTACCGATACATATTGACGATGATATCTCAAGTTTATCGGCAATTCTTCTGAATGATGATTTTTATGAGTTTATGCTGAGAGGTCGCCGTACTGTTTCTGGTATTACGGTTTTGGGCGCTGAGTACCTTATACCATTTAAGATGTATGCATGGATAGATCTGAGAAGACGCAAAGCAGCTGGCGAGCATGTGAATGAGAGGGACTACAAGAAGCACAAGAATGATGTCTTTAGGTTGTATGGTATCATTGATACTGACGCAAATGTCCCCGTGGACGGCTTAGTAAGGGAAAGCATTCAAGCATTCATTGAAACTATTAAAGAAGAACCGGTTCGTACAGAGCAACTTGGATTAAATGAGTCCATGGAAGAAATATTGGAAGTTTTTGAAAATATATACCTTCAATAAATGATGAAGAAATTACTGACAATGAAGGAAAATCCGAATTATTTAAAATCAAAAGCCTCAAAAATTCGATGCCCTTCAAACGCAACAAAACCGCGGAAAAACCGCGGTCCTATCACTTTTTTAAGCGGGTTATGGGGCCGCAAGCGCCGGTGGCGCTTTCTTGCGGCCGACTGCCGCTGTCGTCCGGTGGACGACGGTTAGCGGAGGAGGCGAGACCTCGAACCATGGGATCGAGGGACTCGCCTGTGAAATAGAAAAGCCCTCGGTCTGTGACCGAGAGCTTTTTATTTCAGCGGGTGATGGGAATCGAACCCACGTATCCAGCTTGGAAGGCTGGTGTTCTACCATTGAACTACACCCGCAAATGCAAATATTCAGTTATAAATGCCCAGTCTCGGAATCGAACCAAGGACACGAGGATTTTCAGTCCTC
>JAILOD010000119.1 GCA_024691015.1 Lachnospiraceae bacterium | reverse complement strand
GGAGGTTTTGATAGGCCCTCAGATAATATACAAGCGTTGCAAGCCGACTTCATCTTGCATTGAATCGCTACTTAAATATGATTTTATCAAATCCAGCTTTGCTGGCATAATTATCCTTGATCTTGCTTAATAAGCCTATATCTGGTGGAGATTGTCTTGTCAACCCCGCAGCCGCTTGCGGTGCGCTTTGCGCAGGGTTGACAAGACAATCTCCACCAGATACCTCATGATCAAGCAAGATCAAGGATTCTTCCGGCAGATAACGTTCTTCTCTTCAAAAGCAGAGGCACAAGCCTCTGCTTTCCTTTTAAAATTGCTCATGATTCATTTATCATTTTTCCAAAGAAAACTTTACACTTACTTGAAATGATGAGGGCTTAACAGTGTAAATATTAAGCCCTCTTTTATTATGTTTAAAATGTCGAAACAGACCCGTAATAATTGAACTGATGAGGCCAAATATGGTAAAATCCAAATGGTTTATAATTAAAGATCACAGTATGGAGAAACAGGATGCGAAGAGATAAGATAAACTATTATTTGGACCTCGCAGAGGTTGTACTTGCCCGTTCTACCTGCATAAGACGCCAATACGGTGCTGTAATAGTAAAGAACGATTCAGTGGTTTCCACGGGCTATAACGGGGCTCCGAGAGGACGTAAGAATTGTACGGATCTTGGTGTGTGCTTAAGGGAATCAATGGGGGTTGCCAGAGGAGAACGTTACGAGCTTTGCCGTTCGGTTCATGCAGAGCAGAATGCCATCATTGCAGCTGCCAGAGAAGAAACTCTCGATTCGGCCTTATTCCTGGTAGGCAAAGAAGCAGCTACCGGCGATTACGTGGAGAATACGGACTGCTGTGCTATGTGTAAGAGGACGGTCATAAATGCAGGAATAAAGACCGTATATGAGAGGATAGACAAAGATAATTACCGTATTGTAAATGTCGAAAAGGACTGGGTGGAAGGAGACGAAACACTCCCACAGCTAAATTACAAGAATATGTAAAAAAAACCGGCCGTAATGGCCGGTTTTTTAAATATTTACTGTTCTATACTGGTGTCCCTGATGATATACTTGGGACGGTTCTTGATCTCCAGATACATCTGGGCCATATACTGGCCTATCACGCCGAGTATCATCATAATAACACCAAAACCGAAGAGCATCACACACATAAGCGATGGATAACCCGATACGGCCTCGTGGGTTATAAGCTGGAAGATGATGACGTAGAGTGTATAAAGAATTGCCGCAAAAAATACGAGTATACCCAGCCCGGATGCCATTACAAGGGGAACCGTGGAGAAAGCAACAATTCCGCGGATCGCGTAATTAAAGGCGCTCTTCATCGGAAGCTTTGTTTCACCGGCAACGCGCTCGTGATTCTCGAAGGTAAGCCATTTCGTTCTGAAACCAACCCAGGAGAAGATACCCTTTGTAAAACGCTCACTCTCCTCAAGCTTCAGGATACCGTTAACCATCTGACGGGTCATAAGGCGGAAATCTCTTGCTCCGTCAACTATTTCATAGCTGGAGATCTTATTCATAAGCCCGTAAAACATTCTTGCAAGAACAGACCTGAGCCAGGGCTCACCCTTTCTGTCTCCGCGCTTTGTCGCAACACAATCGTATTCGCCTGTCTTTACAATGGCGTACATCTCTTTAAGAAGCTCGGGCGGATCCTGAAGATCGGCATCCATAACCGCAACGTAATCGCCCTTGCTGGCTTTAAGACCGGCATACATTGAAGAATCCTTACCGAAATTACGCGAAAAGGAAATGTACTGATAGCGGTTGTCCTTTTCGTGAAGCTCCTTCATCATTTTTAACGTATTGTCTTCCGAACAATTGTCCACAAGAATTATCTCAAAATTAACTTCACTCATTGAAGAAGTAAGCTCATTTAAAGCTTTTTCCAGATGAGGAATTGATTCCTGCTCGTTATAGCAGGGAATTATCAGGGAAATAAGATCCATTTTAAACTCCTATGCCGGCCTTTTTAAGAACCTCGGCCGAAAATTCTACGGTCTTTGCAATACCCTCTTCAAGAGAGGTTTTTGGTGACCAGCCGTACTTTTCTTTTGCATGTTCGTTGGAAAGGCAGGTATATTTAAGAACCTCGTTTTCCATAAGCTGACTTGAGATCGGATAAGGCTTGGCATATAATTCGGGATACCTGTACCAGTAATGAGAGGTCTCCGCATATTCGGGCTTAATGTCCGTTGTACCAAGCTTTTCTGCGATGATACGGGTGATCTCGTTTATCGTCACCGTTGTCTGTGTGGAAACATTTACCGTATCGTATTCCTCACTCTGAAGAACGAGGATCGCAAGATCGATAAGGTCATCCACAAAGATAAAATCACGCTTCTGTTCACCGTCTGAATGGAGAACGGGGGCATTTCCCTTCATAAACTCGCGGATGATATAACCCATAACAGGGGGCTGTGTTCTTAAGCAATCGATATGAGGACCGAAAACATTCGCAAATCTTAAGCAGACAATGGGAATATGGTAAGCATCCCAGTAAGCCTTGCAGTACTGTTCTGCAGTATATTTTGTACTGGGGTAGAACAGACTGGGTTTTTCAACGTGGGTTTCAACCGAAGGGAAATCCTTGTTGTTTTCATAAACGGCAGATGTGCTGGCAAATACCATTTTCTTAACGCCGTATTTACGGATGAGATCAAGGATTATAACCGTACCGCGAACATTTACATCAACCGCATCAACCGGATGATTCTGACAATCCGGAAGAGGAGTGATACCCGCGATATGATAAACGTAATCAAATTTTTCCTTTTCAAAGAGAGAATCCATAAAATCAAGATCTCTTATATCCTTGTGATGGATCTCTTCCCTGAAATCGTGTTCGTCGAAGATAAGGTTGTCTTCCGAGCCGTATGAGAAATTATCGACAAGAACAACACTTTCTCCGTCTTTCCAGAGCCTGTAAGCCAATTGTGAACCGATGAAGCCGGCCGCGCCGGTTATGAGAATCTTACTCATTTTGATAAATGATCCTTTCCGCATAATGTTTTGTATAATATGCTCATTATCATATGATCAAAGACCATATGTATGTCTTCGGTAACCTGCATGCTGTTTATATCCACGTGAAGGTTAACATCGCTTAATTCCTTTAATTTTCCGCCCGAATAGCCGGTGAGACCGATTATGGTCGCGCCCATCTCCTTTGCGTATTCAACCGCATTGATTACATTGGCTGAATTTCCGCTGCCGGAAATACCTACAACAACGTCACCCTTTTTGACCTTGTTTCTCAGCTGGAAACGGAAGATCTCTTCATAGCCTATATCGTTTGCGATGGCCATGATCGTAGGAGTGTTGTCATTTAAGCAGTTAAAACGGAATTTCTTATCGGTATATTCTGAAATTCCCTTGTTAAAATCGTTTTGAAAATGAGAAGCTGTGGCAGCACTTCCGCCGTTTCCGAAGATGAAGATCTCTTTTTCGTTTTCTTGAGCATCAACAAGGATGTTGATAGCCTCGGAGATCTTGTTAACATCAAGTTTCTTAAGTGTAGCGATCTCCAATTCGATATAATCGCTTATCTGTTTTGTGTAATCCATTCCCTGCTCCTTAAAATCAGTCTACGAAAATAATACGGCTTCCCTGCATATCGATCTCAAAAGGAAGATATTTGAAATCTTTGAGAGCTTCTTTAACCGAAGCCTGTTTTTCAACAGGCGTATAAACCAGAAGGAAGCCGCCGCCGCCCGCACCGAGGATCTTGCCTCCGAGTGCACCGGCGGAAATTGCCTTTGAGTACATATCATCAACAAGAGGATTTGAAACTCCGCTTGCAAATTTCTTTTTAGTTTCCCAGGTTTCCTTAAGAAGCTCGCCCCAGCCGTCGATGTTCTCTTTATTGATCATTTCCATGGCTGTATTTGTTGCCTCTACAAGGGAATCATATATATCTTTTTTGTTTTCCGTGGTCTTTTTCTGCTCTGCGAATATGGCTCTGGAATCACGGGCATTTCCGGTATAGAAGAGCATAAGATTATTAAGAAGCCTGTTTCTGAGCTCTGTTGTCATTCTGACAGGAGAAACGGAAACAGAATCGTCAGCATTAAAAATGTATCTGTTGAAACCGCCGCAGGCAACGGCGTATTGATCCTGAACGCCTATCTGCTGACCGAGACGGCCGATCTCTATCTCAAGAGCCTCTTTTGCAAGGTCCTTGGAGCCTACAAACTCGCCCTTGTATGCGTGCAGGGCGTTAAGAACACCAACCGCAAGGGCACTTGATGAAGCAAGCCCGACACCCAGATTTGTCATCGGAAGGTCGGCCATGTAAACTACCTCAACTCCGCCGGTTATGCCTGTTATCTTAAGAGCTTCACGAATGATGTTATGTTTAACCTCATCAACCGAATCAACAAGCTCGTTTCCTGAATATACTACTCTGATCTTATTGTCGAAACGTTTATTTACAGTAATGTAAACATGCATGTTTAATGCAGTGCTGATAACCGAGCCATAGCCGAATTTTGAATTGTGAAAGTATTCGGCAAAATCGGTACCGCCTCCGAAAAAGGAGGCCCTGAGCGGGGTTTTTGAAATGATCATTTATTTAATTCCTTTCAGATAATCCTTTACTGCCTTAAGAAGAGGATACTCCTCTGTAATAAGAACGGATTTACAGCCTGCAGCCTCGCCTGCCTCTATGTCACGTTCGTCATCACCGAACATGAAGCATTCCCTTAAGTTTAACGATAATTCCTTCTGGGCCTGATAGAACATGCCGGGCTTGGGCTTTCTGCAGTCGCAACCATCATCCCAATTATGGGGGCAATAGTAGATTTTGTCAATTTCACAGCCGTTTTCCCTAAGCTCCGCCTGCATTTTGTCGTGTATGGCCTGAAGGGTTTCTTCGGTAAGATTGCCGCGGGCAATACCGGGCTGGTTGCTGATAAGGATGGTGATCACACCGTTTTCCTTAAGAAGGCGGACTGCTTCAATGGCTCCGGGAAGCCAGACGAAGTCCTCCGGACGCTCTATATAGCACGCTTTAGGGGGTCGAACGTTCAGCGTACCGTCTCTGTCTAAAAAGACCACTTTCTTTGGCTTGAAGAATTCTTCCGTAAGCTTCATACGCTCAAAGCTTCCGATGGAGTAGTATCTGTGCTCTGTAACAGTGGCGTAAAGCCTGCCCATTGATACAACCTCCGGGTAGATCGCAGCAAAGCTTATCCTGTCTCCGACCAGGTCGAAGGTTTTTTTGTTTATCAGCGCATAACCGATATCAACTCCGGCCAGACCCTCTGTTTTACGAGTTTTATCATAAACCGTAACCTTACCGTCTTCCACGATAAGATTGTTTTTTGTGTATCCGTCTTTATTGGCATATACCGAAAACTGTATAAGTGCATCATTTTCCGTATATTCTCTTACAAGTCGTTCGTAATCTATTGGACAGTAATTATCGCAGTACATTAAAAGAAAATCATCATCGATCTTGTCTGCGGCAGTTAGCAGTCTCTGAGCAGTATCGAATTCGGGAGGGGTGATATCGTAGTCAACTTCTATACCAAAGTCTTTTCCGTCACCTAAGGCATCTGTGATAACCTCAGCCTTATATCCCAACAGTAAGAGTATTTTGTTTATTCCGAAGCCTTTAACCTGTTCTATGAGTCTGTATAAAAAGGGCGTTCCGCCTACAGGATACATGGGCTTTGGTGCGTTGTCCGTAAAGGGCTTTAAACGTTCACCTCTGCCGCCTGCAAGAATTACCGCCTGTTTGATATTTTTCATATTATAATCCTTTCCTGATATACCGGAAAAACGGAATTTACCGATATACCGCAAATAAGCGGAGTCCGTATGAACTCCGCTTAAGACACCGTTCAATGAATATGATTACTGAACTACTATAGCACCTGTGGGGCAGCCACCCTCGCAAGCACCGCAGTCGATACAAGTATCAGCATCAACTACAAATTTGCCATCACCTTCACTGATTGCATTTACAGGACACTGAGCTGCACAAGCACCGCAGCTGATGCAATCGTCTGTAATTACGTGAGCCATATTAAATTCCTCCTTACCATAGGGATTATTTTACCGTTCTATTCTAATACAAGTAAATAATGTTTTCAAGCGTATAAAGTATTATAAAAATCTAAACAATTATCTAATTTACTTGAAAAAGAATAATATGAATACTAAAATAAGAAAAGTTTAACAGTTTAAGTTATGGAGGATAAATAAATGGCAATCGATAAGGATACAGCTATTGGGGATCTTCTTCGTCTTAAGCCCGAGGCAGCACCGCTTTTAATGGAGATCGGTATGCATTGTCTCGGCTGTCCCGCTTCGCAGGGAGAAACTATCGAAGAAGCAGCTATGGTTCACGGCGTTGATTGTGAAGATCTGGTTACACAGATAAATGCCATCTGAACATTAAAGGTGAACATTAAAAAACAGTCGGAGCTTTTGGCTCCGGCTGTTTTATATTTTTGAAAGATTATTCAGGGCATCTTCCGCGATAAGGGTCTCGGCTTTATTCTTGAAAAACAGAAGCCTTGAAGGATTAACCTGTTCGGAGGATGCATATTCCGTAAGGGTATTTGTAACCTTGTTATATTTGGCTGTATCGCCGTTGTTGCCTATCATAAGATAATAAGCACCGTCATTTTTATAGAGCGTGCTGTTTACACTGCTTCTGTAGAGCACCTGATGGGAGGCCTTTATGGCATCATCCAGACTTTCGAAGCGGTACAGGTGAGCTGAAGTATTATTATCCTGCTCTGAACCGGAAAGAGCGATGGGCTCGGTTTCCTCCGGAAGGTCGTCCTTAAGATCCGGGGCAAACTTTGAAAACCTGGTATCAAGCTCGTCGGGGTCTTCCACTTTGGTGATGATAAGGACGATAGTGCCGCCGGGAAGCGGAATGGCCTCTATCATAAGAGGAATGTCATCTGCTTCGAAACCGAACATCCTGGAGGCTTCCTTTAACATATCACGAAACAGGGCTTTAGCCTTTTCGGTACCGTAGGCCAGCTCGCTTAATTTTAAGTTTCTTTCGGCCAGATCGGCCTTTGTTAACGTACATCTGATCTGGTGATCATTTACTTTTTCTATTTTCATTTGAACCTCTTAAATCCGTTTTTCATAAATTTAAGCCAACAAAGGGTGAGAAGTCAATAGAGTTAATGGTCAAAGAGAGAAATCTTAGAAAATTTAGATTAATTTAATAAAACTATTGCAATATTTAAAACAGACATGTATAATAACGCACACAAGGGATGTGAACTATTCTGTATCACATCAGGAGCTATATCTTAAACAAATCATTTTTTACCCAATTTTTTTAAAATTATTTTGTTACGGCATTTTTTTATCTTGATCTGTTTGTTCCGGGATATTTCTTTTCCCAAAAAGAATCCCTGTATAGTTCACATCCTCATAAAATGCATTGACGGTCACCGCCTCCCTTTGAGACAGGCTATTGATTCGGTTTCCGTCGGAAAGGAGGTGTGAAATTCTAAGTGCAATGGACCTGGATCTGTACTTAAAGCTGTCCGGTTATTCCCAAAAGGGAGTAAAGCTTTATATGAATAACCAGCTTGCAACAGCCGAGCAGATAGTCCGTAAGATGTCAATGAAAGAAGACGTTGATTATATGGCGGACATTATTGATGACGAAAACGGCAGGATAAGACAGATAAGATACGATCCGGTTATAAGAAATTAAAAGGCCGGTTTTCCGGCAGGGTTATATCACGAAAAACAGGCACCGGCCAATAGCTTAAGGCGCCCAAAATCAAGTGGCCGGTGCCAATTCTATTGCTTTTACATATTTATAATATGTGTGGTATAATACTATGTCTGTTGCAATTGGATTTTTTTGGATCGCATGATCCGCAGGAGGATCTTTTGTTAGGATTTGATGATGAATTCGATTTCAGCCATGAAGTCGAAGAATATGATGATATAGATGAGCTCAGAAAAAGAAAAAATTTTGAGCTTCGAAGAAATCAGGAAAGGATCAGGTTCAGGGCTAAGGGAACCAGAATGCTGATCCGTCTTATTCCCGTATTTCTGGCAGTATTGGTCCTTATAGTTCTTTTTATGTATGCACTGAGCCACGATATGCTTGATTTTTCAAAGAAGGCCGATATGGAAAAGGAATTCGGTCTTGTGGGAGATCAGGTACGTATTGTTCTGAACGGAGAATACTCGGAAACCTTCGCCAAATATTCCAATGATAAGATCTATTTTGACTGGGATTTTGTGAAACAGCTGGATGACGGTTTTTATTTTGATTCCAACGAACGCATTCTTTTATATACAAATCACAGCGGTACGAATTCCTGGCAGGAAGGGACGGATGTCTTTGAGGAAAATGATGTGATCTACATCTCTTCCGATATAGTTTCGAACTTTCTGAACATATCACTCAGAGCATACGAGGATCCCAGAAGGGTGGTAATTTACACAGAGGATATAGATGTGGCAACTATTACCAGGGAAACCAAGTTCAGGCTGAAAAGTGATAACCGTTCCGATATCATAGCGGTACTGGATGAAGGCGAGACGGTACGTCTTCTTCAGGAAACGGATGATTGGGATATGATAGAGAAGACCGGCTTTATAGGCTATGTAAGAAGCGAGGCCGTTGAGCTGGATGAAAGTCTGGACGATACCACAGAGGGCTCGGATTCAATAGAAGTTACAGCCGGAGCAGAAAGTTATAAAGTTAACAACAAAGATGACGAGAATTTTTCGTATATACATTATGACGGAAAGGTTCTGTTAGGTTTCCATCAGGTTACAAATACAGATGCAAACAGCAGTGTAAACGCTGTTATTTCCGCATCACCCTGTTTAAATGTTATCGCTCCGACCTGGTACTCCCTTTCGGGAACATCATTTACATCACTGGCCAGTCAGGAGTATGTGTCTATAGCGCATGGAGCAGGCATAAAGGTCTGGGGAGTTGTAGATAACTTCAATAATCCGGATTTTTCACCTATAGAAGGGACCGATAATGTCTTAAGTCATACTACTTTAAGAACGGCTCTTGAGGAGCAGCTTGTAAGTCAGGCAAAGGCAGACGGGCTGGATGGTATAAATATCGATTTTGAGCAGATTTCGGAAGAAACAGGTGATGATTTTGCACAGTTTATAAGAGAGCTGTCTCTTCTGACGCATGAAGCCGGTATAGCACTTTCGGTGGACAATTATGTACCAAAGGTATACAACTCTCATTATTACAGAGATGTGCAGGGACGCTTTGCCGACTATGTTGTAATAATGGGTTATGATGAGAATACAAATGAAGTCGGACCGAATGCCTCCATAGAGTTTGTGACCGACGGTATAAGGGCAACGCTGGATGATGTACCGAATAACAGGGTTATAAATGCGGTTCCGTTTTATACAAGAGTATGGGCCGAAAGCGCTGAAGGAGTCACAAATACTGCGATGGGTATGACGGAGGCTAAGAATTTTGTCAGCGACAGAGGCGGAGAATTCGAATGGAGCGACACCTACGGCTGCAATTATGCCGAATTCGAGAGCGGTGGAGCAAAATACTACGTATGGCTTGAGGATGACCAGTCATTGGAGCTTAAGCTTACGGTTATGAAGAACAACGATCTGGGAGGAGCGGCCTTCTGGAAGCTTGGTCTGGAAGATAGCGGAGTATGGGCATTGATCAGTTCATATGCCTCTAAATAACGGATGGACAGATATAATACGGAAATAACAGTGGCATACGGTGAGCTGAAGAAGGATGAGGCTTTGTTAAAGAGAGCCGCAGGGCTGATAGGCAGAGGAGAGCTTGTTGCCATACCTACCGAAACGGTGTACGGGCTTGCGGGAAATGCGCTGGACCCTACGGCAGCGGGCAAGATCTATGCGGCAAAGGGAAGACCTTCCGACAATCCTCTTATTGTACATATCTGCAAATGGGAAGATATAGAGCTTATCGCAAGAGATATTCCGAAGGAAGCGGGGCTTCTGGCTGAAAAGTACTGGCCGGGGCCGCTGACCTTGGTTT
>JAILOD010000083.1 GCA_024691015.1 Lachnospiraceae bacterium | reverse complement strand
TCGGCAGCCTCATCCGAATCTGCCCCATCGCCTTCTTCTGATGAAGAATCTTCATCGGATCCGCTTCCACTTGAAGCTCCGGCTCCGACTCCCAAAAGATCATCCGCATAAACCGTTTTTACAAAAAGACTCTTTATGCCTGATTCCTTATCCTCCTCTTCGGATTCATCTTTATCTTTATCTTTATCCTTATCCTTGTCTTTGTCCTTATCTTCTTCCTCATCATCCGAAACAGCCTTGGGAAGTGACCATGCGGTGGCCGTCTTCTTGCCCCAGGTCAGCTTGTGAGGTGTAAAGCCGTCAGGTCCGGTAATATTGTCACCCGGATCCAGAACGATGATATATCTGTCATCCGCACCATTGATCTTTATCATATCGTACATCTTTGCATTTTCGGTAACATCACAAAGATAAAACTCGCCGCTTGAAGCGCCCTCCTCCATAAGGTAGACCAGTGTAACGGTCATTCCCTCTGCACCTATGGATGTAGGCTTGGTTACCATCTGGGCAACCTGAATATCCTGTCCCTGATAATTAACGGTATTTACCGAAAAACCTTTGGGCATCTCGCTCTCGGGAAAGGTTTTTGCAATATAAAGACCGTTATCGGCCTTTATCCCGCTGCTTTCTATACCACCGGATGATTCGCCTTCTTCCGCTCCTTCTTCGACTAAAGCCTCTCCATCGGCAGATCCTTCAGCAGACTCTCCTTCAGCTGCTTCTCCGTCAGCGCTTTCTTCAGCAGCACCATCGGCACTCTCCTCGGCAACCTCATCGGCATAAACACAAACCGGTGTAAGAGATAAAACCTGAGCAGAAACCAGGAGTGAAAGCAAAGACATTTTTACAAGTTTCAAAAATTTCATATCATCCTCCGCATTAAGCCTCATCTATCGCTTTTCCGATGTCATGACGCATGTATTTTCCTTCAAAATCTATCCATTCCGTTGCCTTATATGCATTGGCACGTGCTTTCTTCAGATCAGCTCCCAGTGCCGTAATACCCAGAACACGTCCACCATTTGTAACAACTCCCTTACCGGTCTTCTTTGTTCCGGCATGGAAGCAGAAATAATTTCTTTTTCTTGCAAAATTCTCAAACCCGGTAATAACGTGCCCTTTTGCATATTTTACGGGATAACCGTTCTCTGCAAGGACTACACAAACCGCAGCATTATCTTCAAATTCGAGCTTTATCTTTGAAAGCTTGCCGTCAATGCAGGCCTCCATCACTTCGATAATATCGTTTTTCATTCTGGGAAGAACAACCTGTGCTTCGGGATCACCGAAACGTGCATTATACTCAAGCACCTTCGGGCCGTCCTCGGTCAGCATAAGGCCAAAGAAGATTATACCCTTAAAAGGCCTGCCCTCTTTTGCCATTGCATCTACGGTAGGCTTAAATATATATTTTTTACAGTAGTCTTCGATTTTCTTTGTAAAGAACGGAGAGGGTGAAAAGGTACCCATTCCTCCGGTGTTCAGACCTGTGTCCCCATCTCCGGCCCTTTTATGATCCTGAGCACTTGTCATGATCTTGATAGTCTTTCCGTCACAGAAGGAAAGCACCGAAACCTCACGGCCCGTCATGAATTCCTCTATGACCACCTTATTTCCGGCAGTTCCGAATTTTTTATCCAGCATTATTTCCTTTACGGCATTTCTCGCTTCCTTAAGTGTATTACATATGAGTACACCCTTACCAAGTGCAAGACCGTCGGCTTTAACAACCACGGGAATCTTTGCGTTGTCCAAATATTTAAGAGCATCCGCAGCGTTATCAAACACCTCATAGGCTGCTGTAGGTATGTTGTATTTTTTCATCAGGTCCTTGGAGAAGGATTTTGAACCCTCCAGAACAGCCGCAGCAGCATTGGGCCCGAAGGCTCTGATACCCGCTGCATTAAGCTCGTCCACAAGTCCTCCGACAAGAGGATCATCCGGCCCTACGATCGCAAGATCGATCTGTTTTTCTTTGGCAAATCTCACAACGTTTTCAAACTCCATTACCTTTATGTCCGCACATTCCGCAAGCTCTGCGATACCGGCATTTCCGGGAACACAGTAAAGCTTATCAACCTTTGGACTCTTCGCAACACTTACGGCGATCGCATGTTCTCTCCCGCCGCCTCCGACAATAAGTACTTTCATAATCTCCTCCTGTACTGTTTAGTACAACTATCAGTTTATATATACCAGATTATCCTTAACTTCTATTTTACCCTTTGCAAAATAATCTATGACCATCGGAAGTATTACCCACTCGGCCTGTTCCATAACCCGTCTCTGAAGTATCTCGGGAGTGTCTCCCTGCATCACCGGAACGGCCTTTTGCATAATGATAGGGCCGCTGTCGCAACCGCTGTCCACAAAATGAACGGTAGCTCCGGTAACCTTAACGCCTCTTTTCAGCGCTTCCTCATGTACCTTTAAACCATAATAGCCCTTACCGCAAAATGACGGAATAAGGGCCGGATGAATATTTATTATCCTGTTGGGATAGAGCTCTGTAAGAGATGACGGAAGTACGGTAAGAAATCCCGCAAGCACGATAAGGTCGGGATCCGCCGCTTTTACGGCAGAAACAAGTGCCTCGTTAAACGAGTCCTCATTTTCAAAATCCTTCTTGCAAACAACGCTTACAGGTATATTGTTATTCTTCGCCCGTTCTATGGCCTTTGCGGTATGGGATGAGCTGATCACTCCCACTATCTCGCTTGCGCTGATCCTTCCGTCTTTAACAGCATCGATTATAGCCTGAAAATTGGTTCCTCCTCCGGAAACGCAGATAAGGATCTTTAGCATAATTCAACACCTTTTTTACTTCCTTCGACTGTTTCGCCGATAATGTATGCCTTTTCTCCAGCGTTGTTTACGGCCTCCACCACACCGTCAGCCGATTTTTTATCAACGCAGAGAACCATACCCAATCCCATATTGTATGTGTTGTACATCATCTCATCTTTTATTGAACCTTCTTTTTGAAGAAGCTCGAAGATCGGAGGTATGGGATATGACTTTCTGTCAATCTTTGCAACAATACCTTCCGGAAGCATTCTGGGTATATTTTCGTAAAAACCGCCGCCTGTGATGTGACTGCAGCCCTTAATTTCAAACCCTGAAAGACGAACCTTGTCAAGAGCCTTAACATATATCTTTGTAGGTGCAAGAAGCGCCTCTCCGAGAGTAGTACCCAGTGATTCCCTGTATGAATTCAAATTGGAACTTGTCATTTCAAAAACTTTTCTGACGAGCGAAAAACCATTGCTATGAACACCCGAGGAAGCTATTCCGACAAGAGCGTTTCCGGGCTGTACCTTCGATATATCCGTCATTTCCTCTTCATCAACTATGCCGACTGCAAAACCAGCCAGATCGTATTCATCCTCAGGATAAAACCCCGGCATCTCCGCAGTCTCTCCGCCTATAAGAGCAGCGCCGCTCATCTTACAGCCTTCTGCAACTCCCTTTACTATATCTGCGATCTTTTCGGGAACATTCTTCCCGCAAGCAATATAATCAAGGAAGAACAACGGCTCACCACCTGCACAGGCAATATCGTTAAC